>DAHXNT010000052.1 GCA_027365215.1 Microcaldota archaeon | reverse complement strand
AACAGAGCCTCTAGCAACTATTACAAAACGGATTCTTTCACATTTAGAGCAGTAGCCCTGTACGCATATAACCAATAACATTCGTTATCGAAAATACGCCATACTTTAAGTGCCAAATGGCTTCAAAACTTGAACTGGCAGCACGAAGAGATACTGAAATAAGCTCAATCTTTTGTGAACTTATCCTTGCTGCCCGGCAGGGCAAGCAGTTTTTTGTAGATTTTCGTGTTCTGCAGGCCGTTCCTCACTATGTCGCCCTTCCTTATCACGAAGGTGTTGCCCCTGCCCCTCCTTGCGACGTCGTATATGTGCTGCATGTAGAATATGAGGGCCTCCTTGTTGCCCTTCCTTATCTCGCGCTTGTATGACTCGCAGGCTATGCACGTGTGCCTCTTTCTGCCCTCTTCCGTGAATAGGCTTATTATCGTCTTTTCCTCCATGTCTGCGCCACATACCTTTCCGCCTTCAAAATATTTAAATGTTGGACAAAAAACCTCGCCTGCCAGCACTATATCAGAAATCTCTGCTACGCTTATAAATCTATAGACCTCAATACTACTGAATTTCTATTCGGTGAAAACATATGGTAGTAGCAGATCCAACGTACGCTCTCGCGGCATCTATTGCAATAGCGGGGGGCCTGATAGGCACAGGAATGGCACAGCAGGGAATAGGCGCTGCAGGAATGGGAATAATAGCGGAGAAGCCCGAGAAGTTCGGGCAGGTTCTGTTCTTCTTCGTCATACCGGAAACGCTATGGATCATAGGATTCGTGCTCGGGCTTATACTGCTCTTGCAGATACTTTGACTCATGTGGGGTGTCCATAAATGGGACTTGAGGACATAATAGACGAGATAGAGTCGGAGACCAGCAAGACGGTATCGGAGATGAGGCAGGGCTTCAAGACCCAGGAATCCAGCATAATCGGAGCCGCGAAGGCCGAGGCGAAAAGGATATCCGACGAGGCCGCTGACAGGGCCAAGGACGAGTCAAGGAGCATACTCTCAAGGGAGGTCTCGAAGTCGGAGATGGAAGCCAAGGGCATATACAACAGGGCAATCAACGAGTCGCTCGAAGACGCGCTCGGTCAGATACGGATGTCGTTTGCCGATTACAGGAAGGGCAAGGATTACGCAAAGTTGGTCGAAACTCTGGTGCGCCTCGCAGTAAGAAACCTGGGCGAGGACTGTCGTGTGCTGGTGAACGGGGCCGATAAGAAATTGGTCTCTGCGAAGGGCAAGCTCAAGGTCGAGGTCGACGACGCAAGGGTGTCAGACGGCATTGTCGCATATTCCCAGGACGGCAGGAAGTTCGTCAATTACACGCTAAGCAACATACTCGAGAGCAGCCGCGACGCTGTGGCAGCCGAGCTGCTCAAGGAGATAAAGGGAAAGGATTGAGATGGATCTTACATATTTCGGGGCTTATGGCAGGCTGAGAGCAAACAGGAGCAGCTTCCTCAGCCCGGACTATGTAGACCAGCTCGCGCAGAAAGACAGCGGCGAATTCCTCAAGAGCCTGAGTGACACTTCCTACAGGCAGCAGATCGACAGGCTGTCGAGCATATACAAGCTGCCGGAGCTGGCTGAAATCGTCATAAACGCGCACATGGTCGACATGATAAAGAAGGCGTCGTTCGCGATGCCGCCCATGGCATCGAACTTCGTGCGCGCGTACGTGAGCAGGTGGGATCTGGAGAACATCAAGCTGATACTCTCGTCAAAGGTGCTCGGGTACGGCGTGGAATACACGGACACGTTCCTTACGGTGAGCAGGGGCACGCCAGTCGGGATATTCAGCGGCATGATAAGCGGGGACGAGTATTCCAAGATAATAGAGCAGCGCGACATCGAGGGCGTCGTCAACTCCCTTGTGAGGTACGGCTACGGCACGATACTGATGAAGTTCATGGACGACGCGAGGCGCACCAACAACATATCGCAGATGGTCGTCGCGCTCGACCTCTACTACTTCGATAGGCTGAAGGAGTCCCTGAAGTTCTACAACGGCGACGAGGGGCCGATGTCAGAGTACATATCGCACCTCATAGACATAAAGAACATAATGAGCGTGCTGAAGAGCGGCCCAGACAGCAATGGCAACAACGGCAGCGTAGATATCAAGGATTACATAATAGCAGGAGGCAACATTCCGGACTCGAGGCTTGTGGAGATGAGGGCCAAGGACGCAGACTCGCTAAAGCAGTACATGCCGTTCAAGATAGACGGCGCAATAGAGGCGTACAAGGGCGACGCGTTCCTGTCGCACATAGAGACCGCGCTAAAGGCGGAGCTTGACAGGAAGTACCTCAAGGCGTTCGACTCCCTTCCCGGATCTATAGAGTCCCTGATAGGATTCATAATAAGGAGCGAGATCGAGAGGGACGAGCTCAGGTCGATATGGCTGAGCAAGCAGTACGCGGTGAGCAAGGAGCGCGCGGAGTCGCTGAGGACCCTGCGCCTGGTGGTATCATGAAGTTCGACAAGGTGGCCGTTGTGGCGGAAAGGGAGCTCGCCCTCGGCTTCAAGCTGATCGGCATAAAGGACGTGTTCATAGCCGAGCCGCAGGACGAGCCGCGCATCGTTTCGGAGCTGATGGAGGCGAAGTCCCATAGCCTGGTCATGGTATCGGAGAGCGCGAAGAAATACATGAGCGCTGACGCGCTCAGGTTCGTTGAAAGGAGCATGTATCCATTGATTGTATTCATTCCTCTTCCGGGTGTCGAGGAGAGCAGGGAATCGGTAGAGGCCCTCGCGAAAAGGATACTTGGAGTCGACATAAAGGGCTTGAAAAAATGAGCGGAATAATCTACAGGGTATCGGGAAGCGTGGTCACGGCCAAGGACGTCGACAACGCGAAGATGTATAATGTCGTCAGGGTCGGTTCGGAAGGGCTGATAGGCGAGATAATAAAGCTGGAAGGCAACAGCTCGATAGTCCAGGTGTACGAGGACACGACCGGGCTGAGGCCCGGAGAGCCGGTAGAGAACACCAACGCGCAGCTTTCCGTGCTGCTCGGCCCAGGCCTAATGGGGTCCATCTTCGACGGCATACAGAGGCCGCTCGACAAGATAAAGGCGCAGAGCGGGGACTTCATAACGAGGGGCGTGAGCGCGGACCCGCTAGACACGAAGAAGAAATGGCACTTCACCCCTACGGTAAAGAAGGGGGACAAGGTATCGGAAGGCAGCATAGTTGGCGAGGTCGAAGAGACCAGCCTGATAACGCACAGGGTGATGGTGCCGATAGGCATGGGCGGCGTGGTCGACAAGGTGTACGACAAGGACGCCACGATAAGCGACACGGTACTCGAAATAAAGCAGGCGGACGGCAGGAACGCAGAGGTAAAGCTGGCGCAGAGGTGGCCCGTGAGGGCGCCGAGGCCGGTGAAGAGAAAGCTGCCTCCGGAAATACCGCTCATAACCGGCCAGCGAGTCATAGACACGCTGTTCCCTGTCGCGAAGGGAGGAACTGCCGCAGTGCCCGGACCGTTCGGAAGCGGAAAAACTGTGGTTCAGCAGCAGCTCTCGAAATGGAGCGACAGCGAGGTCGTCATATACGTGGGCTGCGGCGAACGCGGAAACGAGATGACCGAGATACTTACCACATTCCCGGAGCTACAGGACCCGAAGAGCGGAAAGC
>DAHXNT010000051.1 GCA_027365215.1 Microcaldota archaeon | reverse complement strand
CTTCGAGAGCTTGTAGAGGCGCACTAGCATATCGTTCCAGCATCTGTTGCGCGCCTTGCCCACGTCTACCGCAATCTCCTCCGCGCTGCTGCCTATTATGTTGATGTCCTTGAAAGTCTCCAGGTTGCCGAACGCTGAGCCGATGCAAGCGAGTTCAATCCTGACACTCGCGCTTCCCCTATGCCATAAAATCCTGCAAACGCTTTCCCCGTCGTGCGCAGACAGCGCCTTCAACGCCGCAGGCTCGGCCTTGTTTATCAGCGCAACCATCGACGCTTCGCTTCCCTTTCTCGCCACCATCTCCGCCATGCTCACTTCATCGCTGTTCTTGAGCAGCAGGTCATCCGGGCGCAGTGATCCAATCATGCTGTCTATGTGATCGCTGCCTAATCCCCACTTCGCGATGTTGACCGCGACAAGGTTGCTCCCTATCCGAAGCCTGAATATATCAGGGTCGCTGGCGGCGATGTAACGCGAGACGCTTGACACAGTTGTAAGAAGAAAGACCTTTTTCACCAGTCCATTTTCGTCGAGCCCCCACAGTTTCTCCGGTTCTATGAATCTCGCTGCCTTTTTGTCCGAAGCCACGCATAAATCGATGAACTGCATTACGCTGGCAGTGCGCTCGATGGTCCTTGTCCCGCTTCCCCTCATGAAACCACTAAAAGAAGGATTAGATGCATCGTCCAAATATAAATAATTTGCGTACCTTGTCCTCAGTGCCATTTATTTCGACAGCAAGGACAAGCATGAGCAAAAAGGCCTCGGCCGGGGTTTCCGTTGCGCGCGCAATATCGGACCCGGTCTTGGGGATCCACAGTCCCCCGTGCGAGCCATTACACCACCGAGGCGCAAAGAATGCATTTCTTAGTGTGTCTTCACATATTAATATCTTAGCTTTCTACGCCAGTGCATATAAGCGCTGGCAAAATTCGGTGCGCCATAATCTGGCAAACCAAGTGCCGCGGCAGCATCACCTTCCGCTGTCAGGGATGCCTGACTTTTCATACTCCTCCTTCAGCATGGCCATGATGACTTCGTCCGCGTATCCGTCATCGCCCTTCGCGCTCTGGCGCAGAATCCCCTCCTGCCTGAACCCAAGTCTCTTGAGCAGGCGTACCGAGGCCACGTTGCTGATGAACGATGCCGCGTAGACCCTGTGCACGCCCACCTGCCTGAACGCGAACGAGACAAGAAGCGAGACGGCGCTACTTCCGTATCCCCTGCCATGATAATCCTTGCCGAGCCAATACCCTATCTCGCAGCCGTCGTTTTCGCGGTCCAGCTTGGTTATCGCCGCTACGCCTATGAGCGATTTGGATTCGTCCAGTATGCCGAAATGAAATGCCACGCCTGCGGTCGCCGACGCTATCGCGTACTCGATCAGGCCCAGCGCGTGGCTGACCGTGTAAGGATACGGGAACGAGCCTCTTGGCGATATGCTCTTCGAAAGTTCCTCATAATTGGCAATGGAAGCCAGCCTTTCGGCGTCATCCATCGTCATGCTCCTCAGGGACGCAGTAGCTGTGCGTCCGGTATCTCTTGGCCAAGTCATGCATCAACCCATTCTAAGTCAAGCGAAACAGCGCTAATCAAATGCTCTGCTGAAAATTGATCGTTATATCCTTCTCTTCCTTTTTCCTCAGCGTATCACGCGCGGCGCTCACGACCTCCGGATCCTCATCGTTCAACAGCGCGTATAGGGACCGTGCCGGAGTATTCATGTTCTTGCCTGCGTCAAGCCCTACCCCTGTAAGGCCTCGCCTGTACCTGACCAGCCAGGCCAGCGCGTCCGGTGGCGTATTTTCGTTGCCTGCGACGAACTGGAGGGTGAGGTAGTCACCGCTCTCTTTCGCCTGCCTGCGCAGAATCGAGTGGAACCTTGTGACGTATGCAACAACCATCTCGAGGCGCCTGTCCCTTGACAGCCTGTCATGGATTTCGAATAGGACATGGCCATCCGTTATTACCCCTGGCGACCTTTTTATGACCTCGGAAAGCACGTCCTCGTCATTGTCGTGCGAAAGATACTCAAGTATTTCTGGATAGTCTGTCTTGGTGGCGACCTCGAGCCGTCGCGCAGCATCATCGCCCTTCGCGTACTCGAACTGCAGTTCCTTCGGCACATCCCATTCAACCCGCAGCGGGAGGTACTCCTTCACGTCTTTGCCCTGCTGTTCCCACCTGTCAAGGCAGAGTTGGTTGGAGGGAGGTTTTTCCCTTGAGGCGAAAGCGCTCATATTTGATAAACACGCATTGCCTATTATTTATAGATTTGCCGCGCACGAAAAAGGGAGGGCATAGGCATGGTTTTTATACCTGCGCCGACAATCCGTATTTGCTGCGTACTGCTGTCTTTTTAGGGGGGTGAAATGCAGGCAACGTACATTACGGATGAGATAGAAGGAGCGAAGCTTAGCAGGTCGCACATAAAGATCATGCTCATAGCTGGAATGAGCTTCTTCACCGACGCATACGACCTCTTCGTGATAGGCGTGGCGCTCCTGATGCTGCGAAGCATATTCACCCTAAGCACGTTCCAGCTCGGCATGGTTGCAAGCGCCGCGCTATTCGGCGCAGTGCTTGGGCCCGTTCTCTTCGGAAGGATAGCCGACAGGTTCGGCAGGAAGAGCACCTTCTGGATAACCATCATTATACTTATAATAGGCGCGCTGGGCTCCGCGACCTCGTTCGGCTGGCTGCAGCTTGTCTTCTGGCGCTTCCTCCTCGGTATAGGCATAGGCGGCGACTATCCCCTGAGCTCTACCATAGTGGCCGAATACGCCAACAGGAACGATCGCGGCAAGCTCGTCGCCTCGACGTTCTCCATGCAGGGCTTCGGCATAGCCGCAGGAGTTGCGGCAGCGTTCCTGCTCCTTTACTTTAACGTCTCCGTGGGAACGAGCTGGAGGCTGTTGCTTGCGTTCGGGGCTATACCATCGGTTGCGATACTTTACTACAGGCTGAAGTTCAAGGAGACGCCGACGTACAGCCTGATGAACGGCAATGTAACCGAGGCCACGAAGGCCATGGGCATTGGTTCCAGAACCATCTCCGGCAGCAAGCTGCGCCTGCCGAGGATTAAGCTGCGCGACTTTGCGCGCAGCCACTGGAAGATAGTGCTAGGCACCTCTCTAACGTGGTTCCTCATGGACATATCGTACTACGGCACGGGAATATTCACGCCGTACCTCGCATCGCTGTTCGGCTTCTCCGGAATCTTCGCCGCCACGAAGGTATCCGCCATAGTGCTCATGTTCTTCGCGGTTCCGGGCTACTGGATAGCCGTCGCGCTGATAGACAAGGAGGGCAGGAAGCCGATACAGGTCATAGGGTTCCTTGTGATGGGCATAGCGTTCCTGGCGCTGTCGATCTACGGGAAAACGCTGCTCTCGCTCTCAACCGTCGCCTTCTTCGCGATATACGGGATAACCTTCCTGTTCACCAACTACGGGCCTAATACAACTACATACGTCTATCCTGTCGAAACATACCCCACGAGCATAAGGGCAACGGGCCACGGCATAGCCGCTACGTTCGGCAAGCTGGGCGCCGCCCTGTCCGCTCTGTTATTCCCGGTCGTAATAAGCGCGATAGGAAAGTTCAGCATGCTTGCGTTCCTGGGCGGCATAGCCCTCGTCGGCTTCTTCGCCACATTGGTGCTGCTCCCCGAAACGAAGAAGAGGTCGCTCGTAGAG
>DAHXNT010000004.1 GCA_027365215.1 Microcaldota archaeon | reverse complement strand
CCAAATAAGCCCATTCTGTCCAATAACAATTCTTGTGTCGGTATACTCCTTTATGAGGTTTACCATTGAACCCCCTTTCCCTATTATTCTGGGAACCTTTGGAGCCGGGACAGAAATTATATGACCTCCTTCTAATTTTCTGAGGCCAACGTCCTTTATTGTGAGCCAGCTTTCCTTGATCTCATTGAGTGTCATAACCTTTGCATATATGGTACAGATTCCAAACATTGGGAAAAGAATCGCATTTCCTTGACTGCGAAAATGCGATTCGCGGAGCTGCAGAAAGACATGGGATAGTGATCCAAGAACTCGGCGTAATGCCGGATCATGTTCATGTTGTTGTAATTCTGCCGCCAGAAATGAGTGTTTCAACCGCAATCGGACTCCTGAAAGGATGCAGTTCATTCGAAATGTTTAGGAAACATCCGAATTTCAGAAAGCGATATTGGAATGGACACTTCTGGGGAAGGGGCTACTTCTACCGGTCTGTCAGCAACATCACTGAGGACATCGTCAGAAGATACGTGCGCGAAGACAATACGCAGCGGCAAAGAAGATTATTCGGCGGTTAAGCCGCCGGAAAATCCCACACCTTTAGGTGTGGGTAATTTAATTGCATTTGGATCCAGAAAATTCATTTAGGTAGTAGCCGATCACAATAAGATTCACGATTATGCTTACAGTGAAGATATAGACGCTGTAATTCCTCACGAAACCGCTTATCGCATAAGCTGTGGTTGTGCTCGCGCCAAGAAAAAGCGCGACTGAAGGCAAGAGAGTTGTAGTGCACCCGCAAAGACCACTGCCCAGTATGACGCTACCCGCGCTCGTGGCAGTTCCAGACGCCTTTGCATTATTCTGCCTTGTGTTTCTTACAGAATATATCGCAATAGTCATCAATATTGAAGACGAAAAAATGAGCCCGAATATCACATACCACGGTGCAACGACCATTATTGCGTTTCCGCCCTGTATGTAGGCAAGATAAAGGAATATTGCATAATAAGCTGCCAGAAGGAACAGGCTTAAAATTATGTATTTTGGCTTGTATATCTGCTTTAGAGTTAAAGCCATACTACTAAATTCCTGCATCTACGCACCGCACGCAGCGCCGCCTGCAGTACTTTGCTTAAGTATTCCATTTTTAAGCAAGTATTGGTTAACGCTGTAGTAACCAGAAAAGCTTGAGAAGTTGTAACCCATCACTTCGCTTGAATTTATCTGGCTGTAATTCTTTCCCTGCAAGTAGAAATATGCAGCTATCTCAGTATACTGCTGTGGAAACTGGTACTGATAGAAGTATCTTAGGGCATCGAATATCTGGCTCTGGGTTGCTCCTTGTGATGCGAGCAGCTCTATCAATCCAAGTGCTGCTGCCCCATGGTTGCAGTCTGGAAAGGCTGTTGGGTTGTCGCAGCAGGGCCTGTAAGAATTCGTAGCGGTGTAGTCAGCTATTATCTGTTGAGGTTGTGATAATATCACATCGTTTATTCCGCCTAACTGAAGCTTTCCAATAGGGCCGTAGCCCCCTGTACTGGCAAAATAGTGGCTTGCGACAAAATACGGAGTAGCCTGTTGCCTTAGAGTGGAATTTGTAGAATTATTACGTATTTCATTGCTAATCTGAGCGCTTGAATTTATTATAGGCCCTTCGTTTATTATTGTGTTATTGTTGTTTATGCCAAGAGCCCATAAAACAATCTGTACAAATTCGGTGTTTGTGGAGTTAAATTGAATGTAGCCATTATATGTTCCGTTCAATATCTCCTTTTCTGTAAAGGTAATCGGCTGCCCTGAGCTATTCAAGATTATTGTAAGGTTTGATACGTTTAATGCGCCAGTTTGCACGAGCACCTTTATGCTATTTCCCCATTTGAAAGGCAGAGTGTAGCCAGTCTTAGGCGAAATTTGTCCTGAAAGGATTGTTAAGTTTATGGTATTACTGTTCTGAATCTGGGTAGAACCGTTTGTGTTGCTAGAAGTCATATTTTTTATATTGCTTGAAGGGCTGTGGTTTTTCGTTATACTAGAATAGTAAAATGCTGGTATGAGTACAAAAGCAACAATCAGGATGCCAATTAGATATTTTACATTCTTAATATTGTCCTTGTTTCTTTTAGATTTTCTTTTTGTTGTCATTTTAACTCCTTATGCAATAATTTTATCCTCCACAGCATTCTTCTAAGTTTATAATCTTAACCACTTGAGTCACATTATAATTGTAGTTTTTTATCAGATACTTAGCTAGACCGGCGTGTGCATACCAAGCCCAGCATTGGCAGCAGCACCAACTCTTATCAGCTGTAAGAGAAGCAGCCTGAGTAAATGTAGCGTTTTGACTCTGGTTCAGGGTTATGTTGTCGTAATAGCCGAGCAACTGCTTTACCTGTATGACGGAAACATTGTAGGGATTTTGAGGTATCGCAGAAATGCTTGAATAATTCTTTAAGCCAGATATCTGCTGGGCATAGTGATTGTAGTTCATGGGAGAGCAGCAAGATCCTTGGAAATAAGTGCTGTTCTGATACGAATTTACGTTGTTATATATGGCTGCTTTATCGCCCAGATAAGCGCATTGGTCGCTAGTTGCATGGCTCAGTGTAGTGAATTGCGCCAGTTCTGGGCTGCTTTGCGCACTAACAGAGTGCGGTGCCAGCGAGAGGTATAATGCCGCAACTACTATTATAGCCACGCCAGTTAGAATTGATGCGAGTATATATCTGTTCATGCAATCATAGAAATATCGTGACTATAAATATCTAGCTAAACGTTTATTTATATCTTTCTTATTCGTGACAGTTGAATATCTGACCTCCTAACGTCGAATACTCAAAAAGCCGACAGTTTTGAGGGTATTTTATCATCAGACCTGAGTTTATAGCTTGTTGGGTATACTGTGTCTACCTAACACTCGTTTTGTCGTACTGAGCTAGTTCCCTTCGGCACCGAAAGCATTGTAAAACTTTCAAGGAATGCTATAGTTGCAACCCGTTGTCTCCTGAATCTGGAATCTACTACAATACCAATTTCATATATATCCCCGTTTCTTACAATGTTGCAGAATCCTATAACTTCATTATCTTTCTTGTCAACTGCAATATCAAATACCTCTTTACCTGATTTGGTTGTTATTATGCTACGCCCTAACCAATCATTTACATCAGTGATCTCGTTTACACTCATTAGCATACCCTCCTCGGATTTAAGCCTGTTTATAAAACTTTCAAATGATTCGAAATATTTAGGGTTTAACATGGTTATATGAATTTTTTTTATTCGTGTCTCGTAATGATAATTTATTAGCTCGGTTAGAACCATGCAATCACTGCATCCTGCAAAATGCCGAATCTAAGTGTTTCCATTATACTGCGCCCTCATCTTCCAATAAGTTCAGCGATTTTTGAGGCATAACCTCTTTGTATCTTGCTGTAATCAGCGCCGTGTATACTGTAATATTCGGCAGTTGGCACAGACTTTTTCGGGTCCGGCTCACCATCTATTTTAAGGTTCGCAATAACTCTGTCTACTGCTTCCTTGCTGCTTCCCTCTATCTCAAGCAGGTACGGTAAATCAGGGAACTTGTCAATTACAATCTCTACTCCATCAAGCGCATAAGCTTCCCTATGGCTTTCGAAGTAGTCATGGCTTGCGTCAGGCATAGCACGGCTCATTATCCTAATTGTGTCCTCAAAGTTCCCAACCTCTACTTCATATTCCTCCCTACCGGTTATGTCATTGCCACGCTGTTCCTTCAAGGTTAAGGTACTATGCTTTCCATCAGTGCGTACCCTTACCCAGCACGTATAATAATCATGCGATCCTGCATTGCCCGTACTTGTTACTTGGAAGTTCATCCTCCTCATGTCATAACTACCGATCGCTTTGGCGCCAAGTTTAATGAGCAGTTCCACTGCCCTATCCCTATCAACGTTGTAGAATGATGCCTCAATCTCCTTTCCCATTATCTAACCTATTTGCTTTTATCGTGTAAATCATAATTATTTATCACACAGCGCCATTATCACTTCCACTGTCGCGCTCCTCATCCGAGCTGCTGTCCACACTGCTGTCCTCGCCGCTCAGCGAATCCCTGACTTTCGGATAATGCATCTCCACTAGCACCTTCAGCTTCTCCTCAATCTCCTTCTTGTCCTTTTCGGAAATGTCCCCCAGGTCCGACGCCAATTGAGAGGTATACCTCATTATGAGCCTGTACCTGCTCATCTCGTGGCTCGCCTGCTTCTTTCCGCTCACGTACCTCTGCACGCCGCGTAGCGCGTCCATCAGGGCGAGCCTTATCTCGAACATTATCTCGTCCTCCTGGGCGATGGCCTCCTTGCCGACTCCTGAATAGGGTATGTAAACAGATGAGACGTTGACGCAGACGCTTATCGGCTGCGTGTCCATGTCCAGGCCGTACCTCTTCCACTGTATGTTCTGCACGGCCTCGGTTATAGCGCACGCCCCGGCGTCGTAAAGGAGAGGCACCCTGTTCGCGAACCTCATGAGTATGCCATGCTGGCCGTCCTCCGAGCTCTTCCCGGAGAGTCCGCCGAACGCGACCGCTGCCTCGACTATGAAAGGCACCCCGCCACGGAAGACCTGCGGCTTCCTCTCAACGACGCTCATGAAATCGGGATTGAGTATGTTCTTGACGGCTACCTCCATCTGCTTCTGTCCTATCGGTATTATGTAGCCTGCGTCAGGGGCGATCCACTTCACGCTCTTTATCGCCTTTATTATGCTTTCCGCGTCGGACCATGTCATGGTTCTCGGCGCCTTGTTGAAATCTACGTCAGTGGCCTTCTCCTTTATCTCGTTGAGCTTGTTCTGGCTGAATCTCGAGAACCCTTCTACCAGGAACGCCGAGATCTTGTTGTTGCTGCTGACCTTCGCGAGGTCTAGAAGGTCGTTTATCGTCATGCCTAGCGGATGCGGCTGCGCCACTTTCGGCCTCTGTGGTACGACGTCGATCGCGCGCACGAACACGCTTTCCACGCCGCTCGGGTCGGTGAACTTCAGCTCGAGGTGCGGGTTGGAGAGCGCCGTCCTCCTGAGATACTCGTATACGCTCCTGTCGCTGTTCTCGTATTTCACGTCAGCGAACTCCGCCGTTATCTCACTGCCGCGGAACTCGCCATCTGCGCTTATGACGCTGGTAACGACAGGCTTGTTCTTCACGGTGTCTATGGATATGTCGCATTCGTATGCCTTGCCGCTGCCGGTGCCGGACTTGAAGTGCACGGGCTTGCCTGTGGTCGTCTGCGAGAACATCGTGCAGCCGGCCGCGCCGATCCCCTGCTGCCCGCGCTGCTGCATGTACCTGTGGAACTTTGTGCCTGACAGGACTGTCGCAAGGGCCTTCCCGGCGAAGGCCTGCGGTATTCCAGGACCGTTGTCCTTCACCCTTACCTTATACCTCTCATCCCCTGTCTGGCTTACCTGCACCTCTATGCTTGGGAGCATTCCCGACTCCTCGCAGGCATCGAGCGCGTTTGTGACATACTCATGGACAACAGTCACGAGTGACCTCACCTTCCCTGAATAGCCGAGCATCTGCCTGTTCTTCTTGAAGAACTCGGCTACCGAATGCTCCTTGAACTCCTTGAATATCTCGTCTGCGTTCTTGGTCTCCACTATTACACCAACACCATCAGAATACTCTCTTCCTTGCCGCCTTGTTCTTCCTGTGCGCCGCCTCCATCTTGCTGTACGCCGTCTTGTGCTTCTCCCCCTTCAGCAGCGAGTATATGGCCGCTTCGGCCTCGTCTATCGAATCGCTCTCGCCGATGACGCATACCTTATCGCCATAGACGCTTATCTTGGCGGAGCTGACCCTCTCGATATACTTCTTCGTCTTGCCGTTCTCGCCTATTATCCTCGCCTTGAGCTGCTTTTCCCTGCCGTCGTTCTTGGCATACTGCGATACGTCTATAAGGGACATGTAATAATCGTCGTTCATGAGAAGGAGCGCGCTCTCCGTGTCGAAGCCGTTGCCATATGCCGCAACCACGTTCTTCATCAGCATCTGTTCGTACGGGTCCCCGTCTATCGTCACTAATCCGTCATCGGGTTTTATGCTGCACGAGCTGGCCTTCTCCAGCTTCAGGAGATCCCTGCTCTGCTTCAGCTTTCTCGCACGCTCGTGCGGTATATACAACTGGTCCATCCTACTGCGCCTGTTTATCGCGGGTGATGCGATGCGTTGACAATACTAATTGTCCTTAGCTTATTTATTCATTTGTCCGGAAGTTCGCGGCACTTTTCAACGCAGGTGCCCATGCGTGTCAAATGCCTGGTTGCCGTAGCATGCCTACTTCCGCTAATGTCCTTGAGAAATCCTATTTTCGAAAGCTTTAAATACTTGAGGATTCACAAATAGAATCATGACTCAATCATGATTCATGCATGATACGTTCGCGCATGTGTCATGATTTGTTCGCAAGTGTGTTCAAATGGCTTCAAGGACTTCATCGAAAAGCGGTATCAATAATGAACTGCAAAATATAAAAAGACAACTTTCCGCTATTGCAAAAGAGAAACTCGAGGGCAACAGGCTGTTCGAGAGTGGCTTTGGCAAGGAGACAAGCAGCAACGAATCCTTCGCGACCCTAATAAAGTACATAGTAGACGAGAATAAGAGAACAACGCTGCTTCTGAAGAGTATGTCCGACAGCCTGGAACGAGTTGAGAACGCCCTCCTAGACATCATGGATGGTGGCGAGCAGAAGGATCAGGCTCGCCCCGTACATACTGAACCAGAGGAAGAGAAGCCGAGAAACGCGCAGCAATCGGCAGTGACGGAGCGCATCAAGGAGATGCCCGTATCGGAACTGGACAAGAGAATACTCCAGTTCATACAGATACATGACATGGCATGCGCGGACGACCTAAAGACCGCGATGAAGTATAAGGGAAGGAACGCCGCATCCGCGCACCTGAACAGGCTCCACAAGGCGGGCCTCATTGAGAGATATCAGCTGGGCCACAAGGTCTACTACAAGTTCGACCCTGGCAAGGCGGCAAGCACGCTAATTGTTTCACCCCCATAGCGTAATAGGGCCTGCAATTCGTTGCAGGCCCTCTATACGCAAAATCAACCTATTACTGCACGGTACGCTTTCCCTGCAGCCTCTTCTTTAGCAGCCTGAAATCGTTCTCGAGGACCGGCACGTTCTTCTTCAGTCTCACTCCTGCTGCGGGATGCAGGGTCACGAAGTACGTAATGCCCTCCTTCTCGACAAAGGTGCCGTGCTCCGACATGACCTTGCCCTTGCCTGCGAGCGTGCCTGCCGATACGGCTCCGAGTAGCACCACCACCTTCGGCCTGATAACATCTATCTGCCTCTTCAGGAACGGCACGCACATCCGTATCTCCTCATCGGAAGGCTTCCTGTTCTTCGGCGGGAAGAACTGCACCACGCTGGTTATGTAGACATCTTCCCTTTTGAGGCCTGCAAGCCTGAGCAGCCTGTCGAGCAGCTTGCCGCTAGCGCCTATGAATGGCCTTCCGGACTGGTCCTCGAACCTTCCCGGGGCCTGGCCTATTACCATGACCTCGCTGTTGAGCGGACCCTCGCCGCTAACGAGCCTTTTGCTCAGTGACCATCCCTTTCTCTCCGGGAGCCTCGAGTACTCCCTGTTTATCGCATCCATCTCGTCGATCCTGTCGATGTAGTCATTGGCCATGGTTATCGCCTCAACCTCGTCCTTATACAGTTTCTTCAGCGCATCATTGAAATCCAGCCACTTGTATCCCTTGTGCTCCCATGAGATCCTTATCCCTGTGCCGGCGGGCACCCTCGCCAGGAAGAGGGTGACATGCTTGTGAACGAGCTCGCCGTTCTCGCGCTTGAAGAACGAGTATCCGGTCTTGAACGACGGCACGCGTTCCAGGGAAAGACCCGCTTCCTCCTTCGACTCCCTGAGCGCCGCGACTAGCGCGCTCTCGCCCTTTTCTATCAGCCCTTTCGGCATGTCGAGCGCGCCGTTCTCCCTGACAAGGAACAGGAACATGCGCCTCTTGGGCTTCCCCGCATCCTCGGAATACACGATGAATCCTGCGCTGAACTCCCTTTTCATCATGTGGCACCCATGGCTATCTCATAAGAATAGCACAGCGGCGTGGAGCCATTGTAGCGGCCCATGAAGGCGTTGTAGATGGACGACTCGAAGCTGTCCACCGCTGCGGACACCGCAGAACCTCCCTTGATGGAGCCCGGCCTGCACATGCTCACGCTCGCGTTTGACGGAACGAATACCTCATAGTTGACCGAGACCTCGGAGCCGTTCACCATGTACGGCGCCGATAGGTAATCTAGGTAGAACGACGTGCCGTTCGACTCGTAAGTCGCACTGACCAGCGATATGCCGTTGGGGAGCAGGTTGGTTTCCTCGTTCCTCACGGTCGTGTTCCTGAACATCTGGACCCCTGGCACGGGTCTGTCCAGATACCCTGATATTACATACATGGAGGAATTTGTGCTCGTATTCCTCACAGTGAATATCTCAAATGGGTTCAACGATCCCGTATTGCTGACGTTGTATCCCGGCGCTGCGAGGGCACCTAGCTCTATGCCGACCAGCTGTTGCGGGTTGGTGCTCGCATTGTACGCATTGGAGAACTGCGCTGGGCTTGCGTACAGCATGCTGCCATAAGGCATCGTGAGCACGAATATTAGCGCGCCATAAACTAACGCCAGTATTATCGGGAGCAGCGGCACCCTGCCTGCCCGAACGCCTCTTTTCCTGGGTATGAGGGCGCCGCGGAGCGTCAAACCGAACTTTCCGGCCAGCAGCACGAAAAGCACTATCGCTATGTAGAATATGATCTCTCCTGCGAAGATGTGGAAGAGGGATATCGCGCTGCCTATCCCGCTGTGCGCCCATGCCAGCGCGATGACGGCCATGCGCAGTATGTTCATGAGCAGCACTGCAATGACTGCAGTGCCTATCCAAATCGCCTTGTTCCTCATCCTGCCCCTGTACAGGTATGCGAGCGGCAGCAGCAGCATGACCGTGGCAATGAAGATCCCGATTGGCACGCAAGTGCTCGCTATCGTTATGGTGGAAGATGACGCGCCTGTTATCGCTATCCCGCTCTTTGCGGCGTTCACGCCCGTAAGCCTGAGTATGCTGTAGACTATGTCGGCATTGAAGTTTGCGAATGCGCCGTTCGCGAGTATGAGGGGCATGAGCAGAAGCGGCGACGCGAATACCGAATATATCATCAGCCTGTTGAACCTCTTCAGCGACTCCAGGCCGAAGATCGTGATCACCAGCGAAGCCAGCAGGAGAGGGAACATTATCCCGTCTATCCTGTACGTCGCGAAGGCGAACGACATGGCCGCCCTGAGATACGATACTATGGCCACGTACGCGACGAACAGCGCCGCGCCTATGGCAATGTCCCGCCGCCTGCCTGCAACGTTAAGGTCCTCCTTGATGTAGAATGCGATGAACGGGAAGATCATCAGCATTACGATTATGATGTATGTCGTCGAGTCAGTATCGAGTATGGTAAAGCTCGTTCTCGCGATTGAATTGACGGTGCCGAGGAGGAACGCCACAAAAAGGACCGCTATGCCTATCGCTTTCTGATTAACCCCTCCCAACAAAACACCTGTTTGTCCTCCGCCGTAATGGGCATCATCACTTTTCAGAAGTTACTCTTATCTTCACAGGACAGAGATAATTGTCGACAAACATTTATACTCTTATAGGTATTGGCGCAGCCTACCCTACGTTAAAATACCTTCCATGCAATCTATTACCGATAGCATGCCTAGGCTAGGCTACAGGTTCGTCAACCACACTGCGGACATAGAGTTCATGGCATACGGGGCGAGCCCGGCGAAGCTATTTGGGAACGCGTTCCTCGCACTTTTCGACACGATGGCGTACCGCGCATCCGTCGCAAAAATCGCCAAATCGGTCAAATCCGCCAAAGGCAGTGGCAACGGCATTGACACTTTCCAGGTCAATGAAAAGGCCGACAGCCTTGAAGAGCTTGCATGGCTATCGCTGCAGGATGCATTGTCAGAAGCGGACGCAAACGGAATATCGCCTTTCGGCGCCGAGAAGATTACAATAAAAGAAGAAAACGGCAAGTATCTCCTGCATGCAACGGTAAGCGGCATGCCGCAGGATCCGAAGCACAGGAAATTCGACGTAAAGGGGATATCGAGGTTCAGCCTGAAGGTCTCAAGGGAAAAGGGTAGATATGCGATGAGCGTGGTGCTCGACGTCTGAGCGTCTGGCCGGCGAAATCATTTCTCTATCTGCTGCACCGAGTCTATCCCGTACTTGCGCTCTTTCAGCGCAGTTCCTCCCTCCAACCCATACCTCTTGACCTTCTCGATGTCAACCTTGCGCTTCTTCGCAAGCCCCTCGACGAACTTCATCATGACCCAGCCGCCAAGGTTTATCGCGCCCGACATGCCTGCCCTGGTCATGACGTTGCCATTGCTGCTCTTCCTCGCGTTCCTCGTAGCCATCTTGGCGAGATGCCTGTATGCCGCATAGTAGACCGCTATCTGCGACGCAGACATCATCTCGGTCGAGATGTCCCTGCTCTTTATCTTCCCGAGGGGCACGTTCTGCATCGGCGTTATCGTGAACTCGAACGGCCTGCCGTCTACGACTGAATTGCTCATCGTGTTTATCAGCGAAACCGTCTCCCAGTTATCCTCGTCGGTCTCGTCCCTCTGGCCCGTCTGCACCGTGAACGCCGGCCTCCAGTAATACTTGTTGAAGTTCATGGTGCCATTCCAGACAATCTCCTTCCACGACCCATCGGGGCCTATCTTAAGCGGCAGGGTCTTGTTCGGCATGTGTATCCCTGCGAGCCTGTCGCTGCCGGTCTCCACTCCGACCTGTATACCTATCCAGTTGTCCGGTCCCGCCTTGATTATACCAGACAGCTTCTCTATCAGCTCAGGGAAGGCGGCAGGTATGGATATCCTGCCATGCGTCGGGTTCGTCCTCCTTACACCCTTGACCGCCATGACCGTGCTGAACAGCTCGGTAAGCGCCTCCACGTTCGGTCGGTAGAATCGTTCGTGCTTATACGCGAATATCTCATCGCTCTGCAGCCATGCATTGTCGTACGCCGCGCCGCCCTGTGCCGACATGTTCACCTTTATCTCGTCAGCCACAACCTCCGGCGGCACGTACCTGAGGGGCCTCAGCGTGACCTCGCAGAAGTCGCAGCCTATGCCGCACCCCCTCATGACTTCCACAAGCCCTTTCATGGAGGGCCTGACGATCTTCGGTATCTCCTCAAGCATCGGGAATATCCTCCTGCTCGCGGGGTTCCTGCATATGAACTTCGGGTGTTCCTTGTACGACGGCCTGAAACTGTCGTCATAGCTGAGGAAGCCGTTGTAGAATTTCGCCTTGTCTATGCTGCCATCCGATATCTGCGCGAAGAGATCCGCTATGACATCCTCCGACTCCCCCTGGAAGGCGTAGTCTATGCCCTCCTTATCGAGCTCTTCCGGAGTGAGCGAGAATTCCCAGACGCCAGGTCCTCCGATAAGAAGCTTCGCCTTCTTGTTCTTCCTTGCCGCGTTGATCCTGCTTATAAGCCTGGTCCATTCCACCTTTACCCATGGATAATAATCCTTGCCGAAAAGCATCGCGTACGACATGGTCAGAGGCCCGTACCCTAGCGGATCCATGGTACTTACCGCAATGATCTCTGTTTTGTCGTCTATGAACTTTTCGATGGAGTTCTCATGCGGCACCGCGACTTCTTCCCTGCTGTATCTCTGCAGCAGCGCCGCCTCGATTTTCCTCAGCGAATAGGGCGAGTATACTGCCTCGCCGTTTGGCATCGGCTTGGGGGCTGGCCCTTTCAGGAAATTGTAGATAAATCCTGGCACCGTGTTCGACGGCGCGGTAGGAAGGAAGTCCAGTAACGGAAAGTTCCTATAGTCGCTAACAAGCGTCGTATCAGATACCAGCACAAACCTTGCCATTGATGATCACCAAATAGTTTCATCGTGGACTGCGCGCCTTACAGTAATAGTATCCTTTTTTGGCACCCCCTGCCATATTACCGACTTATAATTATATAAATAAGTAACCATATTTTTAAAGATATTCTATGCCCACCGTTACAAAGATACAAAAAACATGCGCATCTCACTCGCGGTAAACAGCCCTGTAGTGCGCGAGCTTTCTTTTACATCCTTACCCCTGCATGAAATGTCATATATTTATTCGTATTTTTGTATTTAGTTAATGTCCTGTGCGGTTGTGGCAGAATGCTAAGCCGCCGCGCGAGCAGTGGTATGATGGTGGATATAAATTGGATGACGGGAGGTAAGCAGGGAAGCGGCATAGATTCGGCGCTCGGCCTGTTCGCAAGGCTCATGATGAAGTTCGGCTACAACGTCTTCGGCTACAGGGAATACTTCTCCAATATAAAGGGTATGCACAGCTTCTTCACCGTCAGGGTGTCGGACAAGAACATCTCATCCATACCCAGCACGGTGGACATAGCCGTCTTCTTCGACAAGGAATCCGTGTTAGGGGAGACGAACAAGAGGGGCGAGCCGATCCAGGACGGCCACATGAAGGATGTAAAGCCGGGCGGCACCCTGATAGTCGACACCAGCGTCGACAGGACAAAGATAGGCCGCAACGACATAAACGTGGTGCAGGTGGATTTCGACAGGATAATAGGCGCGGCCGCAACGAAGCTGAAGCTTCCCAGCAACAACGTGTCAATCGCCAAGAACATAATCTGCGTAGCCGTGTCCGCTTTCATGATGGGCTTCAAGTTGGAGGACATAGACGCAGCAATAAAGAAGGAATTCGCCAAGAAGCCGGTCACCGTGATAGACATGGACATAGCGGTGGCCGACGAGGCGTTCGGCTACATCACCGAATCCGGGCTGAAGCCGGTCATGAAGCTCGAGTCGCGTGCAGGCAGCGACCTTCTGTACATGGAGGGCTTCACAGCCGCGGCAATCGGCAAGGCGATAGCTGGCTGCAAGATGCAGGTCTACTATCCGATAACGCCCGCTACCGACGAGAGTGCATTCATAGAGTCGCATCCTGAATTCGGGATGAGGGTGGTCCAGCCCGAAAGCGAGCTCGCAGTCATAGCGATGGCCACAGGCGCCGCGCATGCAGGCTTCAGGGTGTCGACCTCGACGTCGGGCCCCGGCCTCTCGCTGATGACGGAGACCATAACGTACGCCGGAATGTGTGAGATACCAGTCGTGGTAGTGGACCACCAGAGGGGCGCGCCAGCGACTGGCCAGCCCACGAGGACGGAGCAGGGCGACCTTATGTTCGCAGTGCACCAGGGACATGGCGACTTCGGCAGGATGGTCGTCGCTCCAGGGAGCATCGAGGAATACATAGAGGTGGTCGCAAACGCATTCAACTACGCGGAGAGATACCAGTTGCCGGTCATAGTGCTGGGCGAGAAGTCCGTAGCTCAGGCGTCCTCCAGCATGCCCAGGGATTACGTGCAGAAGTTCAAGAGCGATTACAGGGTTGACAGGGGGAAGCTTTCGCCCACAGGCGGAGACACCTACAAGAGGTTCGAGTTCACTGAAGACAACATATCGCCGAGGGTTGTCATGGGCGGCCCCGGCGGAGTGGAATGGATTACAGGGGACGAGCACGACGAGTACGGCCACATAGACGAGGATCCCAACAACAGGAACAGGATGATGGAAAAAAGGAACAGCAAGTACGACCTCATAATCTCAGAGCTCAAGAAGGAGGAGAAGTATTCCATTACGGGCGACCCGAAGAAGGCCGACCTTCTTGTGGTGTCGTGGGGCGGCCCGTGCGGCGCGATATCCGAGGCGGTATCCGGAAGGAAGAACATCGCGTTCCTCCGCGTGAAGGTGATAATGCCTCTGGACCCTGACATCGCAAAGATAATATCGTCTGCGAAGAACTCGGTGTGCGTGGAGCAGAACATATCGGGGCAATTGCGCCAGCACATCGCAGCTACATCAGGCGTGCTCATAAGGAACCAGATACTGAAGTACAACGGCAGGCTCATGAGATACGACGAAGTCTCCGCGGCGCTGGACGAGATACTTAAGGGGAAGAACAAGGTGGTGTTGAATGGCTATTAGCATAAAGGAACTGACGTCCAATGAGGACAGCGACTGGTGCCCGGGCTGCGGCGATTTCGGCATACTGCTGTCTGTGAAGAACGCAATGATAGCGGCGCAGCTGGATCCGCACAAGACCGTGATCGTATCCGGAATAGGTTGCTCGTCGAAGCTGCCTCATTTCATCAACGCAAACGGCGTGCACACGCTGCACGGCAGGGCGATACCGTTCGCGGAAGGCATAAAGCTCGCGAATCCTGAGCTGAGCGTGATAGTAGACAGCGGCGACGGTGACACCTACGGCATAGGCGCGGGCCACTTCGTAAGTGCCGGAAGAAGAAACGTAGACGTGAAGATGTTCATACACGACAACGGCGTGTACTCCCTGACGAAGGGGCAGGCGAGCCCGACCCTGCCCGAGGGCAGGAAGGCAAAGTCGATGCCCACCCCGAACATAAATGGCGCGCTCAACCCCCTTGCGATCGCGCTCATGGCAGGGTACACGTTCGTGGCTAGGACCGAGAGCTACAACGTCAAGGAGCAGACCGAGATAATGGCCAAGGCCCTCAAGCACAAGGGCCTAGCGCTTGTCGACATACTTCAGGGCTGCCCGACGTACAACGCTGCATACACCTCTGCGAACTGGTTCGCGCAGCACACGCACAAGCTGCCCGAGACGTTCGACGGCAAGGTGAAGAATCCCAAGGACACCAAGGAGGTGAACGAGAAGCGCATGAACGCGCTGGGCGTGCTGCTCGGCGAAACGCCAGACAGCATGGCCACCGGCGTCTTCTTCGACTGGGAGAACAGCGACACTTTCGAGGAGAGGTTCATGTCGAGGGGCATTAAGCCGCCCTCTTCGCAGAGCATAGCCGGAAAGGACAACGCGTCGACGATACAGCTGGATGCGGCGCTGGACAGCATATCCGTGAAGGACTGAGGCGGCGCGGCGCGTACGCAACTCGGGGAAAGCCAGGAGAGGGAGTTGAACCCTCCTTCACCGCTCTGCAGGCGGTCGCATGGCCGATCTGCCATCCTGGCCCGGGCATCTATCACTATCTGACACGCAACTATATTATATTTTCTCCGTGCGGCCCCAAATTGCGCGCCGCAAAAGCCATATATATAATTTTGCAGCGCTATAATAGCGATAAGAGCTACAATCCGCGAAAAGCGGAAGCGGCAGAGTGGTAATGCATGACAGAAATGAGAGACAGGATTCCGGAAGATTTGACGACGCAGGTTCCGACGTTCGACTACAACACCCCTATGACGGGCGTGCTCAGCGCGGTGCACCAGAACCCCTGCGTGATAATACTGAAGGACGGCAAGTATTACGGCATAGTGGACACCAGGGTGGTATACCGGGCGAGGCAGGGCCTCAAGATACAGAAGCTTGAGAAGGCCGGAAAAATCGCGATAAAGGTGCCAAAGGTCACGTCGACAACGCCCATATACGACGCAGTGTACTACCTGTACAAGTCGAGGGTGAAGACGCTGCCGTACGTGATGCCGGGCCAGCCGATGAGGGTGCTGGACAGGACGACGATCGTCAAGGTGCTCATATCGATAGGCGCGCTCAATGGCATCAAGGTATCGGATGCGATGACCTCGCCGATTCTCGCGATAGACATAAACTCCAATGTGGCGCAAGCCAGGGCCGCGATGAGGAACAACGGCGTCAACAGGCTGGTAGTCCTCGACAATGACAGGTACGCCGGGATGATAACACAACACGACATGGTCGTGGAGCACACGGTCATGCCGGACAGGCGCCCGGAGATGAAGATGAAGACTTACAGCCCGTCGACCTCCACAATAAAGAGCATCATGGTGGCCAGCCCGGTCGAAATAGACCTGAACGCGCCCCTTGCGGACGCCGCGAGGGAGATGGTGGAGCGCTCCATCTCATCGCTGGTAGTCATGGACAGGGACAAGCCCGTGGGGATAGTGACGATACACAACATCCTCGAGAGCGTCGTTGCCAGCATGGAGATAACCGTGCGCAACGTCTTCATATCTGGGCTGGATGCTGATACCTACGAGTACGAGGACGACATAAAGGAAGAGATGAGGCAGTTCATGGACAGGCTCAGCAAGATGGAGGAGGTGACGCCGGAATACGCCACGCTGCACGTGAAGAAGCTCAGGGGCAGGATATATGAGATGTACGCGAGGGTATCCCTGGGCAGCAAGAGCATGATAAACGCCAATGAGACCGGCTACACGATAGACGAGACGCTGAAGAAGACGCTCGAGAAGCTAAGGAAGGAAGTCACGAAGGCTAAGGAGCAGAAGATGAGGATAAGGAAGATAGGTTCCGGAAGCGAAGAAGAGGGAAAGGAGTAATGGAAGTCAGGGCAAGCGCGAAGCGGTATGCGGGAATGTCAATGAGAAGGCACGCACGCGGTCAGTCCAGCCTGGAGCTCCTGATAACTCTGTCGTTCGGGCTGATAATACTGCTTCCGATAGTGGTATTCGCCTTCATACAGATATCGACCGCTTCGTCAACTCTATCTTCGACGAACGCGCAGGCCGCCGCCTCGAAGCTGGCGAGCGTGGCTGCGGCGATCGGCACGCAGGGTTATCCCGCGAAGCAGCTGGTGCTGATAAACGTGCCGGAAGGCGTCGACAACATATACGTGGGCACTACAAGCGACGGCATAGGCCATGAGATCGTGTTCACCGTTTCGACGAGCGCGGGCCTCAGCTCCGTCGTGGCATACACGCCCGTAAACGTCACGGGCTACCTTTCGAACATAGCGCAGATAGGCACATACCTGGTCAACGTCAGCGCGCAGAACTCCTGCCCAACCAATCCTCTGGTGTCCTGCGTATACATAAAGTCGGAATGAGCCGACATAAGCAGACTCGCGCAGACTAGCTACTTCTTGCTCTCTTCCGTGCTTTCGCCTTCGCTTTCGCCTTCTGCGCCGTATTCCCTGTGCGGCCTTTCGAACCTTAGCAGATAGACGTGCTTGTACACGCGCCTGTTCCTTCTCAGGCCCGCTAGCACGTACGATACCTTCGGCTTGAGCCCCCTCGATGCGAAGAACTGCGCGGTAGCCTTCTTGTCGCTTGTGTACACGTCAAGCCCGTTCTCCACCCTCTCGACCTTGGCAACGAAGGCGCCGTACCTGCCTATGTACTTGGAAATCTTTTCGAGCGTACTTTCCACCTTCTCCGGAACGCCTCTGAGCTGAACCGTCGCCTCGAAATATCCAGACCTTTCCTTCAGGCACCTGCTGCACGTCTTGTGCAGCCTCTTCAGCCTCACCTCCTTCTCGAACGTGACCTTAGTGCCCTCCACGTCGATGTGGAAGCGTAGTGTAGCCATGCCTTTGTAGTCGTCTAGCCTCTCGATCTTGACGTGTGCTTTCTTTATGTGGAGGTACTCTTCTATCGCAGCCGCAATCGCCTTCGGTTCCGGCTTGTAATACTCCTGCCCTGCCTTTACCCTGCCACATATCCTGCAGAAGTACACCTCGGCCTGGTCTGGTATCTGCTTCTGCAGTCTCTTTATCGTGCACTCCTCGCAGAACTCACCTACGAACATTACCTTGTCGCTTGAGTTGTTGCACGTCGGGCAGTATATGGTCATGGTAATCACAGTGCGGTTGTCTTGCTGTCTTAGCTGTCTTAAGCCCTGCCGGCATGGTCAGCAATTCGCTGCTCAGTCGTAGTGCCTGGATATTATCGCGCCGTACGCCGGCCTGGTTATCAGCACGCCAAGCAGGGCGCCTATTATGGTTGACTCGGAGAATCCAATTATGTTGACAAGGGAAGTGGCAAAGAACAGCGGAAGCATCGCCGCTATCAGGAGCCCGGCATCCGCCCACACGATGTAAAATGCGTTGCCCAGCAGCTTCTTCGCCGATGTGCCTTCGGCTCCCTTCGTGATTATCTCGTCGGTTATTATTATCTGCGCGTCCACGCCGGTTCCTACCACTGCTATCATTCCGGCAACGGCTGCGAGGTCTATCGTGCCCACGAGCCCTATGATCGAGACGATTATGAACAGCTCCATGAAGGTTGTGATGAGTATGGGGAACACGAGGAATACCCTCCTGTACCTTATGGTTATGAATATGGACATGGCGATGACCGCCATTATCAGGGCGAGCTCGCTGACGCTGAGGAAGTCAGCCCCGAGCGTCGGGGGTATGCTGGTGGGCGTGCCCGGCACGACAGCCACCGGCAGCGCCCCTCCGGTCAATATGCTCGCTATGGTCTTCGTCTGGTTCTGCGCGTAGGAGAGGAGCTGCGACTTGGGGGTTCCCGCGGGCGCCGCACCGGATATCTCATAGCTCTCGGTCACGTTGCCGTTCGTTATCGAGGGATTCAGGAGCGGCGAGGAGAGCAATCCGACCACCGGCCACGATTCGATTATCGTCTCGTTCGAGGATATTGCCTGGAACGTAGGCGTCATGTTCGCCTTGCTCTCAAGGTGCACGGTGTAGTTCTTGCCCATGAGATAACTTATGAGCGTGCCGTTCAGGTTGGAGCTCGCTATTATGTTGCTGTACTTTCCGTCGCTCGAGTTTATGAAGCTCTCGGCGCTGGCAATGCTCTGGTTGCTGTCGGATACAGACAGCACGGGTATCGTCTCGTTGCCCATGCTCAGCGCGTTCTGTATGGCGCCCAGCGCCTGCGAGGG
This sequence comes from Microcaldota archaeon, assembly GCA_027365215.1. Lineage (GTDB taxonomy): Archaea > Micrarchaeota > Micrarchaeia > Micrarchaeales > Micrarchaeaceae > JAMCYG01. The sequence goes on along the minus strand of DAHXNT010000004.1, from coordinate 4,504 downwards.
TGACAATCCCGAAGACAGGTTGCCGAGCTGGGAAGAGCTGATCAGTATGATAGAATTCGACGGCCTGTCAAGGAACATGTATAGCGGCTTGTTGCCCTGGCCGAAAACCACGTGCGCGAAGCGCGTAGCCGCGGTCTGCGTGACATAGAACGTGACCAGCCACGTGGCGGTGCCATTCGCAACTATCGGCGCCGGCGAGCCTATACTGCCGTGCAGTATGCTGCTGCCGTTGATCGCGGCGACTCCGTTGACTACACCGTCGAACCTCCCCTGCTTCTCGATTATGCTTACTGTGGAGTTTATGTCGCTCGAGGTGGTGCTCGGCACGATGACGTACATCGCCGAATTTCCGATTCCCTCCACAGTGACCTGCCTTAGGCCGAACGTTGCCAGCCTCTGCTGCAGTACGGATATGAGCGAGCTCATCTCGGTGGTATTGACGCTGTGCTGCAGCGTCAGCGGTATCTCCGTTCCGCCGACGAACTCTATTCCGAGATGTACGCCGTAGTGGAGGTCCAGGAGGGCGAGCGCCGCGACTACGACTATCAGCACGATTATTCTCCTGTCCTTCAGGTACGACTTAACTTGTGCCATGTCATCTCGCCTCCTTCCTCTTCTTGTACCACAGTATGAACGGCGTGTTGAACAGCCATGTGGTGGCCATGTCCGCTGTCAGCCCTATGAGGACCACTCCGGATATCTCGAAATACGTCTGTATGAACGTAAAGTACGATACTATGAAAAGTATGGCGAACGTGATTATCGCTGCAGCAGTCATGGTGAGCCCTGTCTTCATGCTGGCGAAGGCCCTGCTTTCTGGAGTGCCCTCGCTCCTCTTGAGTACCCTTATCGCGGTTAGCACGTCAGTGTCTATCGAGTATCCTATGAGCATAAGGAGGCCTCCCACAGACGCCAGCCCTAACGGTATGCCGAACACCACCATGAACCCGAGGGCCACCAGTATGTCGTTCACAGCTCCGAACACCACCGAGAACGACGGCACCGGCGTCCTGAATATGAACAGGACGACAATCGCCACTATTACGAACGCGGTTATTATTATGCTCCTGACCTTGCTCAGGAAGAACGACCCAAGGGTCGGGGTGACGTAGTTGTAAGAGTATGTCGTGTAATGCACGGCGCCTCCAAGGACGCCCAGTATGTACGCCTTGTACGAGGATGAGGCGTTGTTGTATGCGTTGTTCGCCGCGTTTATCATAGACTGCGCATCAGACGTGTTGTAGTTGAATGTCCTGTTCACGAGGAACGGCGACAGGCCCAACACTATCGAATTGGTAGTCGTGGACATGAGCGAGAGATATCGGGCCGATACTGCCTTTTGCTTCGAGAGCTGGCTCGTCAGGGTCGAGTTGTTGGGGCTGGATATCAGCTCCTGCTCTATGGTCGTCTGGTTGACAACGGCAGAGGAGTAGTTTCCGTACTGTGCCAGCAGGGCGGTGATATTATCCTCTGCGTTTATTATGCTGGTATTGATGTCTATCGTGACCGTTACTCCACTGGGCGATTTCTCTACGCTCGTATGTGCGCTGGGTATGTGCGAGTTGACGTAAGAGGTAAGGTTGCTTATCCCGATGCTCTGGTTAGTCTGCAGCTGCACGCTGATGCCGCCCTTGAGGGACGAGTCGAGCTGCAGGTGCGGTATGAAGTACAAGCTGATCGCAAGCAGTATGAGCGGCACGAATATGAACTTGTTGTAGTGCTTGCTTTCGTATATGTTTTTTAACATGAAAATCAGTCTGGCTGGGCGTTCATTCTAGCGTCATATATTATTGGGACAAGGTATTTAATTATGCCTAAGAGCGCCTAAAATAGGATCAAAGGATGAAGGTAAAAATGAAATAAGAAAAAAAACAAAAAGGGCACGCGATTATGCGTGCTTCTTCATGAGCTTGAGGTGCAGTGAAACCACGAACCCGTACACTATGAAGAATATCGCTCCGAGCACTAACGCCCAGCCGAAGAAGCCCGCGACGGATACCACCGCCGGCACATCCGCCAGGAGTACCAGGCCCAGCACGAATATGTATATTCCCCAGTACAGCGCCCTGAATATGTGCCATCCGGAATGCTTCTCGTTGAAGTGAAGCATTCGCTCATATGCAAGCGTAGGATCTATCGTCACTACGTTGCCACTAGCTACAGTTGACCTTTTTACAGCCATTTATACACCTTATAGTAATTCTATGGAAAACATTAAAAAGCCACAGCCCGCTGCACAACCATAATATGCATGATGCGCCAATTAGTTAATGGTAGTTAACGGGGCATGATGCTCCGACCCGAGTGGTAAAGCATGGCAAGAAGAGTGGGCAGGAGAAAGTCGCCCAAGAGGGAGGTCCACCAGGAGAAGGAGATCGAGAAGACCGAGGGCGGAGTGTTCAACAGGAAGACCATGATAATGTTAGGCAAGTTCTTCAACAAGGGCGTGATAAGCAGGCTCAGCTCCCCGTTAGCCCGCGGCAAGGAGAGCGACATCTTCATCGCCGAGGCGGGCGATGCGGAAGTCCTCGGCGGCGCAGAATACGTGATACTGAAGATGTTCAGGGTTACCACCACCTCGTTCCGCAACATGTCGCCATATCTCGAGGGCGACCCAAGGTTCACAAGGCAGGTGGGCAAGAGCAGGGAGCGCATCATAGAGACGTGGTGCAGGAAGGAACTGGGCAATCTCGAGATAGCGGAGCGCGCAGGGGTCAGCGTGCCCAGGCCGTACATGTCAAACGGGACGATACTCGCCATGGAGTTCATACACGACAGGAACATGGTGCCGGCCGCGAGGCTTGCGGACGCCAAGCTGGCGGATCCGAAGAAGGTCGCACAAGCTGTCATAAACGACGCGAAAAAGCTCTACAAGGCTGGCCTGGTGCATGCGGACCTGAGCGAGTACAACATACTGATCGGCGATGGCGATAAGGAGTACCTGATAGACTTCGGGCAGGCAGTAGTGGTGCAGCACCCGAACGCCTACGACTTCCTGCAGAGGGACATAGAGCACATAGTCAAGTTCTTCAACAAGAAGTACGGTCTGGGCATCGACTGGCGCGAGACCTATGGTCAGATAGTCCAGGAAGCGTGATCCACTCCGCTCTTCATGGTCCTCTGCACGACCTTCGCGATACCGTACTTCCTGTAGAGCGCGTCAGTGAGCTCGGCACTCATCGAAGTTGACGGGTTCTGTATGTGCATGGAGCACACATCCTTGTACGGCTTTATGGATGTCTCGAACGTGCCGATGCTCTGGGCCTTGTCTACTATCTCCTGCTTGTCGAAGCCGCTCAGCGGCCTCAGCATCAACAGCCTTATCCCCTTCTCCGATGCCCGCATGTTCTTCACGGTCTGAGATGCGACCTGCGCGAGGCTCTCGCCAGTGCATATGACCTCGGCGCCCTCCTTCTTCGCTATCCTCTCGGCGATTTTGTACATGAACCGCTTGAAGAGCACGTGCTCGTACCTGCTGGACATCTTTATGACAGCCGACTGGAAGAAGTCCGCCTTCGCGTAGTATATGCTCGCGCCGTTGGAGTATCCGGAAAGCTCCTTCCCGAACTCCGCGATCTTCGACTCTTCTGCAATTTTGTTGCTGGCAAATGGATGGAAGTGCAGATATATCGGGGTAAGCCCTCTCTTCATCGCGTAGTAGGCGGCAACAGGCGAGTCTATCCCTCCGGAGAGCAGCACGACCGCCTTGCCAGAAACGCCGACGGGCAGCCCGCCCGGTCCCCTGATCTTGTCCGCATAGACGAGCGTGCCGAAATCTGTGATGTTGACGTTTATAACGCGCTCGGAGTCCTTGTCCATCTTCATGCCTTTCCTGTTGGCCAGGTCAAGCAGCTCCTTGAGTATCTCCATCGAGTTCTTGCCCTCCTTGTAGGACCTTCTCACGACTATCCTCACGGCCTTCCTCTTCTGCTCAGACGCCAGCTTGCCTACCGCGCCGAACATCTCGCCGATCTCGCTTTTGACCAGGATCGCTGGCGCGAACCAGCTTATGCCGAACACCTTCGAGAGCCTCGCGCTTATCATGCCTATATCGCTGCCCTCGTTGAGCTCTACCATAAACCTGTCTCGCCGGAGGTCGAGAGACGCATAATCCGTGCCCTTTAGCGCATCCGCTATGTTCCTCCTCAGCCTGTTGATGAATATGTTCCTGTTTCCTCCCTTCAGCCATATCTCGCCGAAGTGAATAACAATATATTTATAGCTGTAATTAGTCATAACAGTAAATCTTTCAGCAAAGGTTATTAACATAGCTCTAGGAAGGTGTTCCGCTTGTCGATAATGGGTAAGTTCAGGAAGTTCATAGACGATTCGAAGAGGGTCATGAGCATAAGCTACAAGCCCAGCTCCGAGGAATTCAACAAGAGCGCGAAGATAATACTCATTGGCATACTGTTCATAGGTGTGATAGGCTTCATAATAGCAATCATAATCTCGCTAGTCATATCGGGATCGCTCAGCCTCATATGACCGTGCAAGCGAGCAC
>DAHXNT010000050.1 GCA_027365215.1 Microcaldota archaeon | reverse complement strand
AAGGACGAGATCGCAGAGGTAATCTACATGACCCAGGGGGTCCTGGCGCCTCCGTTCGAGTCCGTCGAGTTCGGCATAGCCGAAAAGTACATGGAGGAAGCGATAGCGATAGCATCCGGAAGGTCGAAGGAAGAGGTGCATGCAGATTACAAGAGGAAGGGAGACCTCGGCCTGGTCGCCGAGGAGCTGATGGCATCGTCGAAGCTCAAGAGGATGAGCCAGAAGCAATACACCAGCAGGGAGGTATACGAGGTAATGAGCAAGATCGCGAAGACCTCGGGCGCAGGCAGCAAGAGCGCGAAGATAAAGGAGCTTGCAGGCATGCTCTCGTCGACTACGCCTATCGGCGCCAAGTACGTGGCGAGGTATCCGCTCGGCCAGCTCAGGCTGGGGCTCGGCGATGCGACGATACTCGAGGCGCTCTCGGTCATGGCGACCGACGGCCGCGAGATGAAGGACAGGCTCGAGGCGGCATACAACATATGCAGCGACCTAGGCTTCGTGGCCTCCACGCTGAAGATACACGGCATGGAAGGCATAGACAGGTTCAGGGTCGCGCTGTTCAAGCCCATAAGGCCGGCCCTGGCGGAGAGGCTGCCGACCGCAGAGGAAATAATAAAGAGGATGGGCGGCATGTGCGCCGTCGAGCACAAATACGACGGGTTCAGGTGCCAGATACACAAGGACGGCAACAGGATAAAAATATATTCAAGAAGGCTGGAGGAGACGACAGCCATGCTGCCGGACATAGTCGCGGCCGTGAAGGAGGAGATGGATGCGGAAAGGGCGATATTCGAGGGCGAGGCGCTAGCGTTCAACGAGTCTACAGGGGAGTTCTTCCCGTTCCAGGAAACGATACAGAGGAAGAGGAAGCACGGAGTGGAGGGCAAGGCGCTTGAGATGCCGCTGCACCTCTTTGCGTTCGACTTGATGTACCTCGACGGTGAGGACTACCTAGGCAAACCGTACCATGAAAGGAGAAAGGCGCTCGAGCGCGTCCTGAAGAAACCGAAAAGGATAAGGCCATCAACTAGGATAATCACGGACTCGCCGAAGAAGCTCGAAGAGTTCTTCGAGCAAGCTATTGAGGATGGCCTCGAGGGCATAGTGGCCAAGGACCTCAACGCGCCGTACATAGCGGGCTCGAGGAAATTCAGTTGGATAAAGCTGAAGAGGAGCTACAAGGGCGAGTTATCGGATACGCTGGACCTCGTGATCGTGGGATACTACCTAGGAAGAGGCGCTAGGGCCGAATTCAAGTTCGGCGGGCTGCTGGGCGCGGCGTACAACAAGAAGAGGGACATGTTTGAGACCGTTTCCAGAATAGGCTCCGGCTTCACCGAAGTGCAGATGAAGGAGTTGAAGGAGGTGCTCGACAAGATAAAGTCCGCGAAGAAGCCAGCAAGGGTCGACGCTGTCGTAGAGCCCGATTTCTGGGTGGACCCGAAGTACGTCGTTACCGTAAAGGCCGACGAGATAACGAGGTCGCCGACACACACCTGCGGCAGAGAGAGGCAGAAGGATGGTACAGAAGTCGGATATGCGCTAAGGTTTCCTAGGCTCGTTGGCGAGGAAGCGATAAGGCAGGACAAGAGCCCTGAAGACGCGACCACTACGGAGGAGATAGCCGAGCTTTACGGGCAGCAGAAGAAAGTTGGTCTAAAGGACTGAAGATCTGAAGGACTGAACGCCTGGGCGTTCACACCTTCCTTACGCTTTCTATTATCTTGGAGTACTTCTGGACGTTCTTCACTATGTCCTTTACCCTTGGGTTGAGTCTGTATCCGAGGCCGTAGCCCTTGTCGGTCCTTATGTGCGTCGGCTGTATGACGTTCAGGTCAAGAGCAAGCTCCCTAAGGGTCAGTATCAGCGTCTTCCTCGTGAACTTCTTTTCGAGAAGGGAATAGAGCTCCCTTGTGGTCCTGGGCGACTTCTTGAGCAGGAGTTCCACCACCGCGTAATTGGGCCTCGTAAGCATCTTCCTCAGGGCCCATATCTCATCAGTCTCGATATTCTTCTTTGTCATAGTCTACTCATTGTGATACAATATATATAAACCTTCTCAAATGGGCAGCTTTTGCTATCTTGATAAACATAGGGGTATGTGAATCCAAGGGGAGGCTTGCCCGGTTCGCGCGTGTAGTTATCAATACAAAGGTATATATATCTTTATTTTAGTATAAGTTTGTTTATTTTTGTATATGGTATCAGCATGTTCATTGCGGGAATAACCAATGGGATAACCAAGATGATAGGGGTTCGGGGCAGCAGGAATGATGGAAAGCGGCAGGAGTCGCAGTCCCGGGGAGTCCGGCTGACGTTCGAGCTGACAAGGGACTTTCCGGGTGAGGTGGTTGAGAGGGTCGGCGAGCACGTAGCTGTTGGGCGCGACGGCAAAACATATATTTACTTCGTGGATTCCGTGGGCCTTGACGGCGGCGACGTGACAAGGATGGAACTCGAGAAGGGAAGGGCGATAGATAGGTTGGTGGAAGGAGGTGGCGCTGCCATCGCCGGCAGCGTGCACGATAAAGCCGCTGAGTCTGCAGGGTTAGACAACATGCTTATGGACTATCCTGTCGCGAAAAGGAATACGATGCTGTACATCCTCAGGCACGACATATTCGGATACGGACCGTTCAGCATACTGATGGAAGACAGGAAGAACATAGAGGAGATTGTCGTCAACGCCCCGCGCGACAGCATTGGCGTCTACCATTCCAGATATGGCTACTGCAGGACGAACATGAGGTTCAGGGACGAGAGCGGTTTCAGGTACGCGATAAACAGGCTTATAGACGGGGCCGACAAGGAGCTGAACAGCGAGACGCCGATAATAGACGCGCAGCTTGCCGACGGTTCAAGGGTGCATGCGCAGGGCGCGCCATATGCGACGAGGGGCGCCGCGGCTTCGATAAGGCTCTCGGGCAGCAAGTTCACGGACATAAGGAACATGATGAAGAGCGGAAGTGCGACAGCCGCCGAACTCGCATATCTCTGGATCGCGATAGACGCCGGCTGCAACATAGTCGTGTCTGGTGCGCCCTCCTCCGGAAAGACCACGCTGCTGCTTGCGCTCAGCTGCTTCGTGCCGAGATATCAGAGAGTTATTACAATAGAGGAGGAAGTCAACGAGCTGAGGTACTACTCCAATTTCATGAATTCCGTGCCGCTGCAGGGCTCAGCGGAAGGGGCGAAGGTCACGGTGAAGGATCAGATAGTTAATGCGCTGCACCTCAGGCCTGACAGGCTTATAGTTGGTGAGATAAGGGGAAGTGAGGCGGCGAACGTCTTCTCTGGCGCGAACCTCGGCGTGCCTTTCATGACAACGATGCACAGCATGGCAGACGGAGCGTCGCTGATCGGGAGGCTTCAGACGAAGCCGATGTCGGTGGAGCCGCATTCCATATCCATGCTCGACATAGCGGTATTCACCCGCCTTGAGGGGCTGAAGAGCAGGTCCCTGAGCGGCATATCCGAATACAGGTGGCTGTCCAGGAGCGAGATTGGCGGCGATAAGGGCGTGGAATACTCGATATCGGAATTATACAAGGATGGTGCCTCTAACGAGAAGGCGATCAGAGACTCGAAGGCGCTCGAAGAGTACTCGAAGAACGAGAGGGTGGGCAGGAGGCTTGCACTTCAGGAGCTTAGGAAGAGGGAGGAGTTCCTGACAAAGATCTCGTCGGAAGATTCCGGCACAGACATAGCCAGCCTGATAGCGTCGTACGGTGATATACAATGACGTC
>DAHXNT010000049.1 GCA_027365215.1 Microcaldota archaeon | reverse complement strand
TTTTCTTCGCCGCGGAATCTGCTATCGCCTTGAACTCCTTCCTTGCGTCTTCTATCACGCCTATCTCCTCGAGGCGCACCAGCGGATATGCCACCGAGACGTCCCTGAGCAGCGCTATCTCACGCGCCACTCCTGATTGCTTCGCGATGTACATGTTGTCATCTATCGAGGAGTATACCCTCGAAAGTATATCGCTGCACAGCGCGTTCACGCGCTCGTGCGGCACTATTCCCTCATTTATTATGCGGGTCGCCTCCTGCTCGCCCCAGACCGCGCACGGCTCGTCCTTGGCGAAGACCTTACCTATATTCCTCATGAATTCTGGCGCAACAGGATAGAACACCTTGTAGAACACGAGGCCCAGCGTCTTGGCATAGGCGTACCTCAGTATGAAGTCCAGGGCCACGACGCGCTCAGGCCATGACTCCAGGGCCGATACGTATCCGAAGACATTGTCTATTTCCTTGAGCGTGTCCTTCGTGTTGCCGGCTATGCCCTCTATGACGCTTTTTATCGCCCTTGCCCTGGCCATGCTTGATTCCGCGGTCTGTGTGAAATGGTTTATGTACTCGGCGTTGTACTCCCGCGGCTTGTCCACCCAAGCTCCGCACATCGCCGCTACCGACTCCTCTGCATAGAAGAAGGTGTTGAGCAGCTTCTTCACCATCTTTATGTCGAATGTTATGCCGTTGGGCAGCTTGACGTCCTTGGCGGTCAGCATGCCCTTCCTCCTCTTTATCTCCACGAAGCTCAGGGCCTTCTTCACTGCGTTCGCCGGGTCCGCCTTCACGTAGTCGTAGACGTACGGCCTCACCCATTCGGGTATCTCGTACTTCTTCAGAACCTTGTCAACCATTATCTCGTCAGGCCTTCTCATCTCAACACCGTGCCGCCTTGGCGGCATGCTTGCGGAGCCTCCTGCCCTATACCTGGCTTCAGCTCCTATACCGCGCTATACAGTATAATTCCCTTACTCTGACAAAAAATAAAAATAGGTGGTATCTAATGCTGCCGGACACCACCCGACTCGCTGACGCGTCATTGCTTCCTCCTGCCCACGGCCGCCTGCTTCTGCCTTCTCGACCTTCTCCTTATGGCGAAAAGGGCTATCAGCGCTATCACCACTATCGCCGCAGCGACATCGATGATCCCCGACATGCCAGTGAGAATGCCGCTATTAGCCGATGAAGGCGCGGATCCGACCGCGCTTCCAACCTGCGCATAGTAGCTGCTGGAGCCGGAGAACAGTTGGCTCGAGGCCGCGTTCGGCTGCTTCCACTGCTCGTATATCGTTACCGGATAGCTGCCGGGGCTGGCATGCGTGTCCACGCTCACGTAGAACGTCACGTTAGCTGACTGGCCCGGAGCGAGCGAACTGACGAATGCATTGGGATCCACTGGCGATATGGGATAGTTGGTGACCAGGCTGAATGATATGTCTGTGGCGGCGCCGTTCCCCGTGTTCCTGATCCTGTATGTGACAGGGTCGTACGAGTCGCCCTTGTTGAGATTTGACGACATGTTTTGTATAGCGAACGTGGGGCCGCTCTGGACGTTCACGTAGATGGTGCCGTTGCTCGTGATGTTGGAAGCGTAGTCGGACGAGTAGTTGAGGACAACTGGTATCGCGACCTCTCCTGATGTAGTGTCGTTTATCGCTTGGACGAACAGCTGTTCGGTCACGGATGACCCGGCAGGTATGGAGCCCACGAAGAAGCGGTTTATTCCGCCGATGCTCAATCCACCAGAGCCGGTAAACACAGCGGTCACGTTCTTGGCCGTGGACGTGCCCGTGTTCTGCAGCGCAATTTCAAGCGTCTGGTTGCCACCAGGGAAGAGCTGCTGCGGCATGGCCGATGCTATGCTCGCTGTGACGGTCGGGGTGCCGTACACATATATGCTGACCGGCATGTCGGACATGGCGACCACGCTGCCTTCGTTGTTGGGAAGGTTCGTCCTGTACGTCGCGATGACGTCGAAAGTGTATTCGCCTGTCTGCAGGGACGCGGGTATGTGGACCGTGTAGGTTACCGTGTCATATCCTGCGCCGCCGTAGTTACCGCTGCCTACTGCCGTTATTATATAGTTGTTCGTGGGAGAGACGTTGAGTATGCGGCTGTCTCCAGTAAGCTGGAGGCTCAGGTCATACAGTGGGCTGTCGTAAGAATTGAACATGTTGAACGACATGGTCACGTTCTCACCGGCCACGATCCTCTGCGGGGTCACGTGGAGATTCAGCATCGTCAGGGCGCCGTTGGCAGTAGACGATACGACCACCGACGTGGCGGCGCTGGCGCCGTGCACCATGACAAGCAGGCCCAGCAAGCCCAGCAGCAGGGCTGCGGATAACTCGACACCTTTTTGTTTCGACATCATTTCACCTTCGTTCATTTTCCATACCTTTTGATCGTTATTCCATTCGGTTTATGCCGCGTTTGCGTCATTCTATCGTAATTTTATCTTCATTCTATGGTGGTCTTGAACAGCACGAAGCTAAGTGCGAACCCAAGGGCGAAGAAGAGCAACAGTGATGTGATATCGGTCAGAAACGCCTGCATCGGATAATATCCGGAGAGCATCACGTACCTTATTCCTGTTGTGGCATAGGTCATCGGGTCGATGACGCTTATCGGCTGGAGCCATCCCGGCAGCGAGCTTGTGGGGAAGAACGCACCTGATAGGAACCACAACGGCATCACTATGACCTGCGCGAATATCTGGTATGCCTCTATGTTCTTCACCTTGGACGCCAGCACCACCGTGAACGAGCTGAAGCCCATTGATATAAGCACTACGAGCACGAAGATGTATGGCAGGCCGGCTATGCCCATAGCCATCGTGCCGCCCATCGCTATGCCCATACCCAGGGCGAGCATACCTCCTATCACCGACACGATCGTGCCGTAGAATATCTTGCTTAGTATGATGGCATTCTTGCTAACCGGCGTTATCAGGAACGCCTTCAGGTTGCCGAGCTGCCTATCCGATATCAGGGTCGCGCCTCCGCCGAATATGGCACCGAACGCCGCTACCATCGCGATCAGCCCGCCTATCAGGTAGGTCTTGTAGCTTATCTGGAACCCGTATGCCAGGTTGCTGCCTACGAGCCCGGCAGCCTGCGACAGGGTGGGAAGACCGCCATTTACCGATGGGCTAGCGCCGTACTGCTCCGCCGCCTGCTCTATTACTGATATGCCACCGCCGGTCGACGCTATGTTGCTGTTGCTGTGGTATATCTGCACAGCCGGATTGCCGCCGTCCTCCTTCGGGAACGTGGGCAGTATGATCACAACGAGGTCCGCGCTGCTGCTTTTCAGCATGGACATAGCCGTAGACATGTCCGTGATCGATGTTATCTTCAGCGTGTCCTGCGACTGCAGGGAGTTGAGGAAAGACGCCGCGGCGGCATTGCCAGCGTAGTTCACCACGACCGTGCTTATGCCTACTGCGGCCTGGTTGCCCAGGTTGCTGAATATTATTATCAGTATGAACGGGAATATCAGCGCCCTTATTACGTTGGTCCTGATGTGCGCCATGTAAATTATCATTTCCCTGCGGAGCAGCGATATCGTGTCCCTTCCTGTCGGCAATGCATCACCAATTATCTTATCTTCTCGGCATCATCTTCGTGCGTGCCGACTCGTACGTGTTGGACGTGGTGTCTCTGAGGCTGCTTCCGGTCAGCTTTATGAACACGTCGTCCATTGTCGGCAGCCTGCTGCTTACCGAGTATATCTCTATCTTCCTCCTCGCGGCCTCGGCGATTATGCCGCTGACGACCTTTGCCGCGTCGCCCGTCATTTCGGCGATCATCTTCTCGCCCATTATTTCAGGCTTTAGCTTGTACTTCTCTTTGACGATCTCGGCGACCTGCTCCAGCACGTCGGGTTTGGCAATCACCT
>DAHXNT010000048.1 GCA_027365215.1 Microcaldota archaeon | reverse complement strand
ATTCCGTGTTCTTCCTATGGTAGTTGGGAAATCCGACTGCTTCGCCTCTCTTTTTCAGGGAGATGAATGACTTTATCGCACCGTCTACTTTCTGCAGGACTGCCTGCGCAGACTGCGATGCAAGAAGCGCATAAAGGCTGTCGCCCTTCAATTTTGCGCACATCCCTTCATAAAAGAGGAACTTCTTCTCGTCCTTGTACCTTTTGGAATTTTCATAGAGACATATATTGTATAGCCCATTGGTTATCTTGGACAGATTCGTTAGTACTCCTTCTGTCTTTCTGTTTGGGTTTATCGTTATGACCTGTGTCAGTTTCATACCTATACCATTATACATTTTATCGATAAAGTTTCATAAGCATTCGCATCCATCCCCTATCTTAATGATGGGGGCTTTCTGCTAAGCATTCTGTAATAACAACACAAGCAATAAAAGACAGGGAGATGTGCACCTGCTCTGCTGGCGGTCCAATGGCTGAATATTCGGATCTTACTATTATACTGCCCTCGCTGAACGAGGCAGGAAATATCTCGAGGATAATACGGGAGCTGACCAGAAGGTATGCGGGAGTGCAGGTGATAATATCCGACGACGGCTCCACCGACGGCACGAAGAAGGAGGCGGAAGACGCGATAAAGGGCACCAACAATGCCGTCATGTTCCTTGACAGGAGCAGGGAGCGCTACCACGGGCTGACAATTAGCGTGATAGACGCCGCGATGCACGTAAGGACAAGCAAGATAATAGTCATGGACGCGGATTTGCAGCATCCGATAGAGAAGGTCAAGGACATACATGCCGCGCTGGCGTCGAGCGACCTCGCGGTCGGAATAAGGACGAGCGTTAAGGAATGGGGGCTTCACAGGAGGATACTCTCGAAGGGCATAAACACAATATCGTACACGGTGTTCAAGCTGCGCGGCAAGCCGACGTGCAGCGACATGATGTCCGGCTTCTTCGGCATACGCACCCGCCTCTTCCAGAAGGTGATAAGGGAGAACCGCGAGAAGTTCGTGTACGACGGCTATAAGGTGCTGCTCGATACGCTGCGCGTGCTCGGCAGCGGCGTCAGGATAAAGGAGGTCGGATACTCCACATTCAGGGACAGGAAGTACGGGAGGTCTAAGCTGAAGCTCAGGCACATAATCAGGGTGCTCAACTCAACGTTCAGGTAGGCGGTTCGGGTATGGAATACACGTCGGAAGAGCAGGCTGAGAGCCTCGGGGCAAGGACTGCCAAGATGGCGAGCTACCTGCTTCTCGGCAAGTTCGCCTCGTTCATAATGCTGGCGCTCTCTTTCGTTATCGTGGCAAGGGTTCTCGGGCCTGCTGATTATGGGCTGTACACGCTCGCGCTCGCCATAGTGGGGATATTCAGCGCGTTCGGATCGTTCGGTGTGGACAGCGCAGCGAATAAGTTCGTGTCGGAATACGTAACCAAGGGAGAGCGCGAAAGGATCGGCCCTCTCGTCTCAAACAGCCTCTACATAGTGCTGACCGCTGGCATCGTGCTGACGATAATCGCATTCGTTGCAGGGGGCCCGGTAGCGGCGCTGGCGATGCACAGCACCTCCTACGGGTATCTTGTAGAAATCGCGTCGCTGATCGTGCTGCTCACGATGGTGTTTAACGTCTCGTATTCAGCGCTCGTGGGATACGGCAAAGGTCGTCGCGTCGGGGTCTCGTTAATAGCGCAGGCCGCGTTCCAGGCCGGGATAAGCGTGTGGCTCGTGCTTGCGGGCTTCGGCGCCCTAGGCCCCATAATAGGGCTGATAGCTGGAATGGCCGCCGGCTCCGCCGTGTCTATATACTATATATATGCTGGAGGCACGGTTCACCTGTCCACGCCCAACCGCAGGGAGATGGCGCGCATACTCCACTTCTCCCTGCCGATAGCCGGCTCCAACGTCATCGCGTCCATGGTGTCGAGCCTGACGCTGGTGGTGCTCGGCCTCCTGGCCACGAGCGTGATAGTCGGCAACTTCGGCGTGGCGTCCAAGATGGGATCTATGGTGGACATAGTCGCAGGCTCCATAAGCCTGTCCCTCATATCCGCATTCTCTTCGGCAGCGAGCTTGAAGGGCGGAGCCGCGAGGGTCAGCGCGTTCTACAACAGCGCGGTGCACTACGCCATGATATTCCTCGTGCCTATGCTGCTCTTCATAGCAGTTCTCGCGAAACCCTTCTCGTATGTCGCGTTCAGCAGCAGGTACGCTATCGCGCCGACATACATGCTAATAATGGCGATAGGCATACTGGTAAGCATAGTGGGCTCCTACGCGTCGATGATGTTCATAAGCAGCGAGAGGACGAAGAGGCTCTTCATGTACAACACGATAGTGAGCGTGCTGCAATTGCTGTCCATGCCGTTCCTGATATACTATTCAGGCGGGATCGGCGCGGCCCTTGTCCTGTACATCGTGGGCCCGATACTGGCAGACGCGCTCTACCTCTACGGCATAAGGAAGCATCTCGGTGTGAGGATATCGTTCGGCAAGACGTACAGGGTGGTGCTCGCCGGCCTGGTGAGCGCTGCGCTGATTGTACCCTTGCTTCTCGTCATAAGCAACTACATGGTGCTGCTCGCCGCGGCGTTCGTGGAGCAGCTGCTCATCTATCCCATCATACTCGTGTCGCTCGGAGGCGCGAGAAGGGAGGACCTCAGAGGCATAAGGCGCATAACGCACGGAGTGCCTGCCGTGGGATATGCGGTAGAAGTCATCAGCTCGTATGCGGAAATGTTCGTGCGCTAGCACACGTTCGGTGTATGGATGGAGGGCGGAAGCATCAGGGCGTTCCTGGCCGTGGAAGTGCCGGCGGAAGTGTTGGATATTTCCGGAATGGCATGGCTCGCCGCGGGCTACCTCAGGTGCATTCGTCCGGACCAGAGGCACCTGACGCTTCTCTTCATGGGGAGCGCACAAGAGCATAAGATAAGCAAGCTTGAGGAGGCGCTGTCCGGTTTCAGGTTCGGCAGATTCAAGGTTCACGTGAAGGGCATAAGCGCGTTCTCGAAGAGGCCGAGCGTGATATTCGCCGACATAGCCGAAGGCCGCGAGAAGATGGTAGAGCTGGCCGCAAGGCTCGGTTCCATGGCCAAGGATGCAGGCATAGCGATAGAAGAGAGAAAATTCGAACCCCACGTGACGATCGCACGCGTAAAAGGCGAGGGGCATTCGAAGGAATTACTGGAAGGCATAAGCGAGCACAGCGGGCACGATTTCGGCACGTTCGAGTGCACCGAAATAAAACTGAAGAAGAGCGTGCTGAAGCCCGAAGGTCCCAAGTACACAGACCTTCTGACGCTCAGGGCTTCTGCGCCTTGAACTGCGCCTCGAACTGGTCCGCGGTGCCGCCGTTCTTCAGCTCCCCGGGCCTGTATATCCTGTTCTCGAGAAGCATGTCGAACGTCACCCCTCTCTTCAGGTCGAACGCGATATGCCTTATCTCGTCGCCGAAGAGGTCGACTTCCATCAGAGGTATGCCTCTCTTTCCAATGAAGGAGAGCACACCCTTGACGACTGCGGCATCCTGGCCGTTCTGCAGGCCGATCATCCTTGCCTCGACGTCTGCACCCTTCGGCAGCCCCCTCACAAACTTTTCCATGCCCTTGATGCAGTCTGCCTTGTAGGGGCGCCAAATGCCTCCGGTTCGGCTGTTTATGTCGTAGAGCGTGACTATCCAATCGTACGAGACGCCCTTGGCCGCAAGGTACGCAGGCCCTTTTGACTCGGAGTACCGGGCCTCTATACTTCCGTCGGTATTTACATATGCCGAGGAGCCGAACTCATCGACCTTGCTGACCGATATGTGCCAGCGCTCCCTGTACTGCCTCACGTACCGCGCCGAGCCGAACTCCTTCTGCAATGCCTCCTTCGCCACGATGCCCTCAAATCCCAACCGAACACCCTCTCGCAAACGAATAAATCTATATAAACCTTCGCAACATAAATAATATTCGCAATAGGCATGGCTACTTATATCAATGCTTGCCGATTCTTGCTTAATATCCTGCGCTCCAAGAGC
>DAHXNT010000047.1:3643-4073 GCA_027365215.1 Microcaldota archaeon | reverse complement strand
TCTGCGAGCCGTATTCGACCTTGATCTTATCTATGTTGGCGGCCGAACCCGGAACGTCTGCCTTGTTCGCCGCTATAATGAACGGCTTTGAGAGCTTCATCAGCTCGGCCGCGAGCGCAAGGATGTCTGGGTCCGACAGCCCCTCTTTCGGTATCTGCATTTGTTTATTCTTGAGCGCGGAGTCGACATGCTGCCTGGTTATCTTGAATCCCGAGAGGTAGGTTGCAAGCGCTTCGTCCGGGTTCTGGCTCCTCGCGATCTGCCTCATGCCCTTCCTTATCGTCGACGCGAGCCACTCCGCCAGCTCCGACAGCACCATCCTCACGTCCTCCATCGGATTGCAGTCGGAGCAGGGATTGCCGCTGGAATCCGTGCGGCCGCTCGCATCCGCAACCAGTATGAGGGCGTCCGATGACGCTATGTCGTTCAG
>DAHXNT010000047.1:0-3633 GCA_027365215.1 Microcaldota archaeon | reverse complement strand
GCGCGCCGCTGACGAGCCCCGCCACGTCTATGACGCTTACGGGTATGTACCTTATGCCGTCCACGCACCTGGAGTTCTTGGGCCTGCACTTTGCGTTCTTCTCCTTCTCGACGCATTCCGTCGTGACGTATGTCGTGCCGCGGTTGGGTTCTATAGTGGTGAAAGGATAATCTGCTATGTCCACGTTAATTTCCGTGAGGGCGGAGAAGAGCGTGCTCTTCCCCTTGTTCGGTGCGCCGACTATTCCTATGAGCATTTTACCACAACGTATTTCTATCCTGTTCACTTAAACAGCCTTACCTTCACCGGCTTCTTCCTATCTATCTCCCTGAAGAAGTAGTACACCGCTATCAGGAGCATTATGAGACCAGAGCCTATGATCAGCGCCTCTTTCGGCATTCCTATTAGCAGAAGGGCGAGCGTAAGTATGGCGGCAATTGGCAGATACGGGTAGAATGGTATCTTCAGCGGAACGTCCGGCCTGCGCTTGAAGTGTATGACCGCTATGCTGCTCATCATGTACGCGAACAGCAGGCCGAAGTTGCTTATCGCGGCTATTATGTATATG
This sequence comes from Microcaldota archaeon, assembly GCA_027365215.1. GTDB lineage: Archaea > Micrarchaeota > Micrarchaeia > Micrarchaeales > Micrarchaeaceae > JAMCYG01. The sequence continues at coordinate 3,065 of DAHXNT010000047.1, read as the reverse complement.
TTTCCGGAGAACAGCATCACCGCGGCTATCACGGCGGATACTATTACGCCGTTGGTCGCGACATCCCTCTTCGCATTGTACTTCCTTAGCACTGCCGGGAGCAGCTTGTCCTTGCTTATCTGGTAAACGGTCCTCGACGACGCAAGTATCATGGCGAGCGCTGCCGAGGTTGTGGCTATGAGCGCCCCTATGTCCACCACCACGAACAGCCATGCTGGTGCGGATGCTGACTTGAGCGCAAACGAGAGCGGGTCCGCGCTCACGGTGTACGAATTGGCAGGCGCAAGCAGCATGAGCGAGATGTCTACGAGAAGGTATACCGCAATGCTTATGAACACTGAGTATATTAGAGCCTTCGAGGCACCGCGCGCCGCGCCCTTGATCCTGTCGGTGAGCGTCGATATGGCCTGGAAGCCGGTGTAGGCGAAGAAGACCGCCACGCTCGCCGCGAATATCGCCCCAAGGCTGCCCTTCGATGCAGCCGTGATGAAGTTTGTCTGCATCACATGCGGGTGCATTATCAAGAACAGCAGGGCGAAGAGTATGAACACAGCAAGAACGCCCAGCTTTACCAGAACAAGGCCGAAGTCTGCCTTGGCGGCCTTCTTTATGCCTATTATATTGACTATGGCCAGCGCGAGTATCTGCAGCAGTGCGAAGACAACTGCATATATGTGCTGCGTGTATCCAAGCATGCTCGACAGGTACGAGCCGAAGCCCAGCGCGACGGCGCTGATGGCGGTGGCGAAGCTGAAGTACATCAGTATTCCGGTGACGAACCCCAGCTCCGAGCCGAAAGCGTTATACGTGAAAGAGTATGCGGCGCCCTTCGCATGCGGCATGATTTCCCCGAGCGATCCGAGCTCTACGGCAACAAGCGCTGCTATTATGCCGACAAGTACGAACGCAAGGATCGAGTACACCCCGGCCAGGGCTATTGTCGTACCGCTCAGCACGAATATGCCCGCGCCTATTATGGCCCCGAGGCCGACCGCGGTTGCCACCTTGACCGATATCTGCTGTCCTGCCATTAGCATCAGCGTGCGCGCCGCAAAGCGCGGCAACATCTATAAAAAGGCATGATAATAAATAAATAGGAATGCGATAAACAGATAATGCGCCAGTGCGCATTGACTTCTGCGCTTTATTTGCAGGGATAGCAAAGCATGGCCAAATGCGGTGGGTTCAGGGCTCACTCCTTTAGGGGTTCGGGAGTTCAAATCTCCCTCCCTGCATATTTGCATTGCTTTACATGCGGCTGCGCTACTACGGCGCCTGCCGCCCTCTTTTCCTTCTTTTAACACTTTTTATACTTTTCGAGTAGATTAGTCTTGTGGGTGCATGCATTCTTCCAGATCCCAGTCAGCGATGGAGTATCTCATGACATATGGCTGGGCAATCCTGATCATTGCGGTTGTACTCGGCGTGCTCTTCGAGCTGGGAATGTTCAACCCCGCTAATTTTGCGAGCAAGGCGCAGCCGGGCTCGTGTTATGTATATAGGCCCTACGGGCACCTGACAAATGATTTTATCAACCTGGCAGGAGAATGCAACAATGACTTACCCGAATATGTAGCAAGTTTCAGCGGTAGCGGGTATATAAGCGCTAACGTAACCAACCTCCCAGTAAGGGCGGCGCAAAGGACAGCGGTGGCATGGTTTTATACAACTGATTTCACACCTTCGCAGTCAGGGATTGGTATATTCGGATACGGAACGGACGTGTGCACGGGAGAGAATTTTTATGCGGCGGTCGGAACGTCTTGCAGCGGAACTTCGCCTCCGGGGCATGTGTGGGTGGATACATGGTGCACCTGCCAGGACATTCCGCCTTATCCGCCTTCCGGCTGGACGTTTGTTGTATATGAATATAACGGCACGTCGCAAACCGCGTATGTGGGCAGCGGCGGCGGTCAACTCTCGGTTGTCCATGGCTCCCCATTTACTGCTAACACGCCGGATACCTTATTTCTCATAGGCGCGGCGACGCTATGGAACGGGAATCCCTCTTCATATGAGTTTGACGGGGATGTTGCAAACGTGCAGTTGTATGATACTGCACTTTCGGCGAACGCGATTAGCGCCCTTTATGATGAGGGCATCGGAGGCGCACCAATCAATTTGCAGAGCCTAGTTGGCTGGTGGCCGCTGAACGGTAATACGCAGGATTATTCAGGTAACGGGTACAAGGGGCAGATAAGCGGGACGGTGACCTTCACAAATCAGTGGGCCAGCGGATACAGAGCACCATGACTCATATGCTCCTTTCCACTTTGAACGAACCTGCAGGCAGCTGCTGCATTATGTGGTCCAGGTCGTTGTATGAGAGATAAGCGCCGATTGCCTTCGCCGCGTCGGATTTCTTCTCGTCTCCCGGGATGAGCGTGACGTGCCTCTTCGGCTTATCAGACATGTGCGCTAGTTCGGCGTGCGGCATTACTCTCAGTCCAGATTCATCCACGTACATGACGAGCTTGAGCGCTACTCCCCTATACCACTCGCGCTCTCCGGTTAGCAGGAAGCTGCCGGTGCCCAGCGAGCCCTTTCCGGTGGACTTGCTGACCTGGTTTCGCCTCATCGCGTAGACGTTGACGCTGTTAAGCCCGTCCTTCCACGCGCTGGAGTTGCATGCAGCGAACTGCGCCGCCTCTTCCTTCGCCTCCTTGCTTGCCGACTCCCCGTTCTTGAGTATTGTGACCGATGCGCCGAATATGTCCGCATGGAAGAACAGGTCTGCGTCATCGAAATGCTTCGAGTTGAGGGTCTCGTTCTGGTGGGCGTCGCGGCCGCCTATGGCCAGCGCGCCATTCGATGCGAAGAACCAGTGGAATTTCTCGTACCAGTTCTGCTTTCTCGCCTTCACGATCTGCCTTTTCTCCTTCTGCGGCGCAGATGCAGCCTTCTTCCTGAGGGATTTCAGCTTCGATTCCAGCCTCTTGACAGCCGCTTCCGCGCCCTCCGCCTTTGAGCGCGCCTTCTTCGCCTTATCGTAGTATTCCGATGCGTTCTCCTGCGCGGACTTGGTAAAATCGATCTCTATCTTCATCTGATCCGCCGGTGCGCTT
>DAHXNT010000046.1 GCA_027365215.1 Microcaldota archaeon | reverse complement strand
AAATCCGAAGCAAGGCATGTCGTAGAAGACATAATGGCCAGCATGGACCAGACCTCAGCGCTCGGCGCGCTAGAGACTCTTGCCGATATGGGCATCGTCGGGAGCACGCTGGATGGCATGTATAGAACCTTCTTCAACAGCAATCCGACGGAACTGGTCGACACGCTGTACGACACCGAGAAGATGCTCCGCATACGAAAGGATTACGAGCACGAACGGGGCGACGACTGGTCGACCTCTGGAAGCGAGGAATAGTTTTATTGACTTCGATTGATTTCATTTTCGAAGGCAGACGCGCATGCATGCGCGCTCGCTCTTTGATAAAGAAGGCGTATTTGCTTGAGTGAGAGGAAACAGAGGATAGCATTGGACATGGACGATACGCTAGCCGACACACTCAGCATCGTAATAAGCCGCATAAACAGGGAGCGCAGCCTGTCCCTGACTAAGGCTGACTTCAAGGACTGGCACATGGTCAGCCTGCAGAAGGAGCATGGCCTAAGCCAGGAATACACCTATGGCATATACCACAAGGTCTGGGTCGAAGAGTGGGAGTCGATACCGGCGCTCGCATCGAACGGGCTGCTCGCAGAGGCGACGAAGCGCTTCAGCGTAGACATAGTCACAAGCAGGAGCGAGGACAGCATAAGATACTGCAAGGAGTGGCTCGAAAGGCACTACAAGAATATAGAGTTCGGCGGCATTGTCCGTGCAGAACACGTGCACGAGAAAGCGCTGCTGGACTACGACGTGTACATCGACGACGGCCCAACCCTCGCAGCCGCACTCGTAGAGGCCAACCTCCCTGGCAGGCGCATGCTTATCATGGATCAGGTATACAACAGGCACGTGAAGGAAGACAGCCCTATGATAACGAGGGTCAGGGACGTCAACGAGGCGCTGGGCCTCATTCTCAGGAAGGGGGACTGGACCAAAACCGACAGGACCAGAAACAAGAGCACGGGCTAGCTGGCAAGACGCAAAGCCAACACGCATACTCTTCTTATAGTCAGCGTTTTGGAGTTCCTGCGCTGCTTAAAAAAGGTTGCTGCCATATAATACCGGTGCGAACAGCATGGCCAAGAGATCAGGTTTCGAGTCATACCTCAGGAAGGCTTTTGACGTTGCCCTCAGCCCTGGCCGCAGCACGGCCAAGCCGATGACAATGCAGGGATCGCTCAGGTTCTACTACAACATAATGGTAATACCACTGATACTCGGCGTCCTGATCAGCCTTCTCATCGGAGGCATAGCTTCCGCAGGCCTTGTGGCACTGGCACTGCTGGTCATAGTGCCGATAAGCGTCTTCATAAACAGCGCGATATACCATCTGATAATAGGGATGCTGTTCAAAATATACAGGTCCGACTACGAGAGGGTGTTCAGCGCCTTCACCTACGGCATAGTGCCTGTGGTGCTCGTGTACTGGCTTGTCGGAGTGCCGCTGATAGGCGTAATCATAGCAGGCATATTCGCGATCTGGGGATATGTGGTCCAGATAATAGCGCTGTCGAACATACTGCGCATGAGCAGGCTGAAGGCCTTCGCGACCACGCTGCTGAGCGGCATAGTGCTGGCCTTCGCAGTCATGCTGGTATCGTCGGTCTTCGCAGTTGGCGTGTTCACCGGCCTTCATACCCTTGGCATCTGATCCTGCGCCCACATCGCATCTGCAGGCGTATCAGGCGCATAGAGCGCATAGGGTACAGCACAACAATTAAATATATGGAAAATCGTAAGAAACTCGTGGCTTTACGACTTAAGCCTGACAGAAGTTAAGCCTGACAGAAGAAGTGATTTTATGGCGTATTTTAACAAGATTGAAAGGATAGAACCAGGTATTGCCACGGCGAGGCGGTGCATAACATCCGCCTGGGCTGCAGATGCAGCTATCAAGAACCCTTTCTCCTACATGCGCGAGGACGAGGGCTACATGATGCAGGGGAACTACAGCGAGATTGAGGACATGCCGCAGACCACCGACAAGGCGAGGCTGGCGGAGTACAAGCTTAACAAGCTGTGCGAGGGTCTTACGGGCCTGATCAAGGTCGCAAGCGCGTATTTCATACCAAAGGAGATCATGGACCAGATAAGCAGCGCTTTCAATGACTACCTCAACCACTACCCGATGATCACTCACGAGTTCATTCACAGGTACATGCGCGGCGCCCAAGCGCCTTCGGAAACGCTTAAGGCCCTGGACGAGACTGCCCTCGCAAGTGAAGCAGCGCTGCTCAACAAGGTTCCTTCGCTCGCAAAACTTTTCGATAGTGAGGTCGGGTATGTACCCAAGGATAAGGCCTTCCGGCTCATATCCGATGCGGTTGGCAGGATGTTGCCTAAGAGCGATGAAGGGGAACAGTAAGAATAAGGAGGAGGGATTAGAGGATTAGTGCGGATCGTCTTTCCTGAGCATTTTCATGATAGCCGAGACCGCGATGCCTGTGATTTCGTCGATGCGCCTCGTGGCGTCTATCCATACGGTATTGCAGTCCGGCGGGAAGTACACGCGGTAGCCCTCCCTGACCTTTTCCAGCGTGCTCCTCTTCTCGAATATCTCCACTTTCCCGTTCCTGCCCTCCAGCCTCTTTATGGCAAGCTCTGGACTGATGTCGAACACGCATATCATGTCAGGCCTGGGCACCGCCTTCACGTTCATCTCAAGTATCCTGTCGGCCGCGCCATTCTCGTTTATTGACGCATACCCGTATGCCACCGAAGACGGATAGTATCTGTCCGTAAGGACTATATTTCCTGCACTGACCAGCGGCGCGCACTGCGCCATGTGCCACATCCTGTCCTCCGTAAATTTCCTCTGGAGGCCCATAGGGTCTATTTTCTCCTTGCCGCTGAGGTATCTCTCCCTTACCTCCGTGCCTGTCGGGCCATCAGTCGGCTCCGAAGTCACGTTCACCTTGTATCCATAGCTGCTTAATGTGTGTGCGACCAGTCTCGTCTGCGTGCTCTTGCCGGAGCCGTCTATCCCCTCCATGGCTATTATCTTGCCAGTTACCTGTCGCACCATTGCATCATCCACTCGTGTCTAGTCATCCCATTTATCATGCTATTTCATGCCGCTTAGCCGGATGGTCTCTTCCTGAGGTACTTGACGTAAGTGAACTTCTCGTACTCCCTTGTCTGCTTCTGCTCCCACTGCGAGAAGTCGATCTCAGGGAAGTGCGCGTCTCCGGCAAAGTTGCCCTTCACCCATGAGACATGCATTACCTCGGCCATGGGCAGCATTGCCATGTAGAGCTGCGCCCCACCGATGCAGAAAGTCTCGCCCTTGCCAGCATATGCGGCCTTGACAACTGCCTCGCTTACGGTTTTACAGACTATCGCGCCCTTCTGCTCCCCGAGAGACGTGCTCACTATTATGTTAAGCCTGTCTGGGAGGGGCCTGAACTTCTCTGGTAGCGACTCCCAGGTATTCCTTCCCATTATGACCGTATTGCCTGTAGTCAGCTCCCTGAAGTGCTCTGCCTCCTCGCGAATGTGCCACGGGATTGTCCCCTTATTTCCTATGACCCTGTCGCGCGTCATAGCGACTATTATGCTTACCGCCAATGCTCACACCGCTATCGGGAAGTCTATCTTTGGGTAGCTCTCATAGCTGACCTTTTTAGTATCGGTATACTCCCACTCGAATATGCTCTTGAACTCGTCCGTGCGTATTACAGGCATCGGATACATCTTCGGATCCCTTTTCAGCTGCTCCGCGACGCCTGTCATATGGTTCTCATATATGTGGACGTCGCTAAGGAATCCCACCAGCTTGCCCTCCCTGAGGCCTTCGACCCCTTTTCCTATCTCCTTAGTGAGGAGGTGCAGGAGCAGGCCATAGCTCGCTATGTTGTACGGCAGCCCGAGCATCGTGTCCACGGACCTCTGGTTCCACATCAGGTTGAGCCTGTTGTCTATTATTGTTAAGTGGAAACCCCAGTGGCACGGTGGAAGCGCCATCTGGCCCAGCTGGTTCGGATTCCAGGCCGATACTGCCTGCCGCCTGTCATTCGGATCGCGCTTGAGTGTCTCTATGGCTGTTGCGAGCTGATCGAAGCCCTTTAACATTGAATCGGGAAAAAATATCAAAAAGGTAGTCCTTGAGCTTGGTGGTTCAGACCCGTTCATAGTATTGAAATCTGCGGATCTAAAAGTGGCAGCGCATAATGCAGCTATGGGCAGGCTCCAAAATAACGGTCAGAGCTGTATTGCATCTAAAAGATTCCTTGTTGATGATAGTATTTACAATGATTTCAGAAAGGA
>DAHXNT010000045.1 GCA_027365215.1 Microcaldota archaeon | reverse complement strand
TCGCATACGCAGAATCTCGACATAATATACAACAAGGAGGAGATAAGCGAGGCGAGCAGGGACATCCTGCTGCTCTACAACATATCGCAACTGCTTTCCGAATATTCCCAGGCACTGTCTTATGTGCCGAGCAGGGTGAGGAAGCCCAAGTCGCTGGAAAGCCTTCCTCATGAGGACAGGTGGATAGTGTCAAGGATAAATAGCGTAGCAAAGAGGGCTACGCAGGCGTACGAGAACTACGACCTGCAGGTTGCGGCGAACGAGATCAGGTCCTTCATAGTGGAGGACTTCAGCAGGTTCTATCTGAAGATCGCGAAGAGGAGGATAACCGACGGCACGAAGAGGGAGGCAAAGTCGAAGATAGACATAATCAACTACGTGCTGCACAGCGCCATAGTGCTGCTGTCGCCCATACTCCCATTCATAACCGAGAGGATCTATCTTGATATCTACGCCAAGGGCGACGCCGACAGCATATTCCTGGGGCAGTGGCCGAAGCACTCAGATGCGCTGATAGACCCCGAAGCTGAGAAGTCGTTCGAGATCGCGAAGGACGCGATAACCGCGATACTTGCCGCAAGGGAGAAGTCAGGCGCGAAGCTCAGGTGGCCGATAAAGAGCGCAACAATAGAGCTTAAGGACGCCTCGGCACTAGACGACCTCACAAGACTGACAGACATGATTGAGGAGTACGTGAACGCGGCGGAAGTTAAGATAGGCATGGCGACGGACACTGTGGAAAAGGTAGTGCCTAACTTCTCAGGGCTGGGTCCCGAGTTCAAAGGGCGCGCGCAGTTCGTAGCTGAGAGGCTCAGGCAGGTAGATCCGAAGGAGCTGAAGGCTGCGCTCGCGTCAGGCAAAGCATACGTGCTGAGCACCGAGGAGGGAGAGTTCGTGATAAAGCCGGAGCACTTCTCCATAGGGAAGGCCGCGGGCGAAGCCGACGAGGCGGCATTCAGGTACGGCCGCGTATCCATAGATACTGCAATCGATAAGGAATTGAGGGAGGGCGCCCTGGCAAGGGAGTTCGAAAGAAGGGTGCAGATGTACAGGAAGGAGATGAACATGAAGAAGAAGGACCGCATCGAACTTTACTACGACGCCCCGGGAGAGATAGGCGCGGCGGTCTCGTCCCATATCAAGGATGTCATGGCGCACGTCGGAGCGAGAAAGGCGCATGCAGGGATACCAGAAAGCCTCGAGAGCAAGAGCTTCGAGATAGAGGGTATAGGGGTGCGCATGGGAATAAAGAAGGAATCCAAAGAGATTAAAGAATCTAAAGAGACTAAAGAGGCCAAAGAGGAGAAGTAAAGGGCAGCCTGTCAGCCGCCGTGCTTGGAAGAAGGCACTACCGACGCCGCGAGCATGCTGACAAGCGCCTTTTTGTGCTTGAAGGAGCGCCTTTTGGCCATCTTGCCCCAGCAGTCCTTGCATATTACGAGCCTGTTGGGCTTCGGGCTGCCCCTGCTCGATGACTTCATGCATGCGTTGCATATCGTCCTGCCGCAGTAGTTGCAGAACTCCGTCTTGTAAACCTCTCTCTTGCACCTTTCGCATCTTACTGTCATAGCATCACATTCTGGGATTGGGCATTCTATGCCGTGAAAATACGCGGGCAAAGAGATTATATTCTTTATCCGCAAATACTACTATAATTCCATGAGAGCATATATAAAAACATATGGGTGCAGCCTGAACCAGGCGGACAGCGACGTAGCCAGGTCGATCCTCAGCGACTCAGGCATAGACGTATCGGGCAGCCCTGGCGATTCCGATGTCATCATAATAAACAGCTGCACCGTCAAGAGTGCGACCGCGCAGAAGATACTCTACGAGCTCGACAACCTCCGCAAGGCAGGCAGGAACGTCGTCGTAACCGGCTGCATGGCGGGCGCTAACCGCGACCTGATAGAGAAGCACTTTCCGGCAGCCGGCATAGTCACGACCCAGAACATCGACATGCTGCCGCATGCCGTCAGCGAATCGGCCCTTGGAAGGAGGGTGGTCCTGGACGGATATAAGAGGCTCGACAGGGCGTCGCTCTCCAAGCCAGCAGAATGCACGATAGCGAAGGTGCCTATCAATGACGGCTGCCTGAGTTCCTGCACGTTCTGCGAAACCAAGTTCGCCCGCGGCCCGCTCAACAGCTTTTCAGAAGACTCCATACTTAATGCAGTGCGCTACTCTGCCGCGCATGGCGCGGCCGAGATAGACCTCTCGTCGCAGGACTGCGGCGCGTACGGCCGCGACAGGAAGAGCGACATAGCGGGCCTGATGAAGCGCATCGACGGCATAGAAGGCGATTTCAAGGTAAGGGTAGGGATGATGAACCCCGAGCACATGCGGCGCTATCTCGAAGAGATGCTTTCCATTATGGAAGGCTCTGACAGGTTCTACAGGTTCATCCATATGCCGGTAGAGTCCGGCAGCGACCATGTCCTGGAAGGCATGAGGAGAAAATATACGGTGGAAGACGCGGAAGAACTGATTGGAACGATAAGGGACAGGCTGCGCGACGTCACGATAGAAACCGATATAATAGTGGGTTTCCCAACGGAGACCAGGAGCGATTTCGACGATACGATGGAATTCATAGAGAGAGCAAGGCCCGATGTCACTAACATCTCAAGGTTCGGCGCCAGGCCGCATACGGCAGCCGCGGGAATGGAGCAGCTCGGCCGCGAGACGATAAACTCGAGGAGCAACGAGCTTTCGAGAGAGGTGAGGCGCGTGCAGAGGGATCTCAACGAGCGGCACATAGGCAGCAAGTACGACACGCTTATCACAGAGACCACTGGCACGTCGTACAACGGCAGGAACATGGCCTACAAGCAGATAGTGGTGCGCGGTAGTAACCAATTTATTAAGGAAGGCACACATTACAATGTCGTTATAGACGAGGTTTCCGCCAACGTGCTGTACGGCCACGTTGCGGGCAACTGACGGTGGGCTTATGTATGCGGAAGAGCTGAGGAATGCATTCAAGAAATCCGGAGTCAAGGAGGGCGACACGGTAAGGGTGGAGCTCGACGGCATGTCCCTGGAGGGCGAGCTCATGCCGAAGACAGAAGTGGGCAGCAAGGATACGATAGTGCTGAAGCTGAAGAACGGCTACAACGTCGGCATGGTCTACGGCAAGGACGCGAGGATAGAAAAGCTGAAGGACGGCAGTTCGAAGATAGAATTCCCCAAGGCAACGCTAAAGCCGTCGAAGGGCCTTCCGAAGGTGCTGATAATCTACACAGGCGGCACTATAGGCAGCAGGGTGGACTACAAGACCGGCGGCGTATACATGCTCACGAAGCCGGAAGAGCTGCTGCATAGCGTGCCCGAGATATCCGAGATAGCTAGCATAGAGGTTAAGCACCTCTTCAGCATAGCCAGCGAGGACATGTCATACCACGAATGGCAGAAGATCGCAGAGACCGTGGCGGCAGCTGCGAAGTCCGGCTATCACGGGGTCGTAATCACGATAGGCACGGATACAATGCACTATACGTCTGCGGCGCTCAGCTTCATGCTAAATGGAATAAACATGCCAGTGGTGCTCACAGGCGCGCAAAGGAGCAGCGACAGGGGCTCCAGCGACGCGTTCCTCAACCTGCTGAGCGCCGTGGCCATCGCGGCCAAGAGCGACGCGGCAGAGGTCGGAATATGCATGCACAACGGGAGCTCCGACAACGAATGCATATTCATAAGGGGCACGAAGGCCAGGAAGATGCACACCTCGCGAAGGGATGCATTCAGGCCGATAAACGACAGGCCCCTTCTTCTCGTGAAGAACGGCACCGAGATAACGAAGGTCTCGGATTACAGGGAGGTAAATGACAAGAACGCCCGCGCCGCCGCCCTGGTTGTCAAGCCCGGCTTCGAGAAGGGGGTAGCCCTCATCAAGCTGTATCCCAACTCCGATCCGGGCATAATAGAATATTATGCGGGCAAGGGCTACAAGGGAATGCTCCTCGAGGGTACGGGCCTGGGCCATGCGCCCGTTTCAACAGAACAC
>DAHXNT010000044.1 GCA_027365215.1 Microcaldota archaeon | reverse complement strand
AGAGAAGGCCGTAAAAGAGGGAATAGTGGTAGGCATGACGTCTCAGTGCATATACGGCCGCGGCCACAGCAACGTCTACAGGAACCTGAGGCTGCTTAGCAATGCTGGCGTCATCTTCTGTGAGGACATGACTCCCGAGACCGCATACATAAAGCTCGCATGGCTTCTTGGCAATTACACCGCCAAGGAGGCGAAGGAGCTGCTTCCGAAAAACCTCACGGGCGAGATAAGGTCGAGAACGCTATACGGAGAGTTCATGAACTGATGGTGCTTATGTCCGACAAACCCACTCCTGAAAACAAGCGCGACGCGAAATACTACGAGAGCATAGGCTTCATGTGCGGCCTCGAGATACATCAGAGGCTTGCGACAGGCACCAAG
>DAHXNT010000043.1 GCA_027365215.1 Microcaldota archaeon | reverse complement strand
GTTCTCTGCGATACGGTCCACACGTCCTCTCGGACATGCTTCTTGCCATACCGCATGCCATCTTACCCGCGCTTTTAGCGCGTCGGGGTCTCGGTACCTGATTTAGCCCCGTATATCTTGAGCTGGAAGAATCTCAATCGGTCCGCTATTACGCGTTGTTTGAAGGATGGCTGCTTCTGAGCCTACCTCCCGACTGTCTATGAAACTTCCGGCCTTTGACACACTCAATCAGGATTTTGGGACCTTAACCTCGATCACCGTCGTTCCGGTCTCGCAATGTTGGCTTACCCAGCATTGCCGACTCCAAGGGTCTACGCAGCACGTGCATTCGGAGTTTGACAAACGAGGGAGGCCTCTCGACCCCTTACTCGCTAATCGGTAGCTCTACCTCACGTGCAAACTCGCCTTGAGCTATCCTAAAGATACTTCAGATGGAACCCGCTATTGCCACGCTCGAGTGGTTTATCGCCGCTACCCGCAACTCACCCAACAGGTTATACCATGACAGGTGGCGGACCTCCGCCAGGCGTTAGCCTAGTTTCGTCCTGGTCGCGCGTAGTTCGCAGTGGCTTCGGGTCGTATAATAGTGACTTTGGCATTTTCATACCATGCGCCTTGTCTAGGACTGCGCGCCATCGCTTTCGCTCCGCCTTTCGGCTCGCCACTACCATACACTCCCTGGCTCTTGCTTCAAGAAGAATGGTAAGACACTGGTCCATGCGCCTCGCTGAGCGCTCTCGCGCCTTCGCTTTGGCACACTTCTGCCCTTTCGTGCCTTACCTGCTTGTAACTGCCTAGTTTCAGATCTGATTTCACCCGCACGCGTGTGCGTTCTTTTTAACTTTCACTCACGCTACTCGTACGCTATCGGTCTATAGTCAATATTTAGGGTTGGGGTTTAATGCCCCCGTCTTCGCTCCGCATACTCAAGCGGAACTACTCTCTGCAGCTATCACCAACACACTTAACCTACGAGGCTGTCACTCTCTATGGCCGCGCTTTCCAACGCGCTCGGCTCATATGCTGGTTGAATATCGCTGCACCACATCTCCGCGCCTTTTGCAAGGTGGGATTCAGTACGCCCTGTGCGGCTTTCATTCGCATTACTTACCGCATCGAATGCTCTTTCTTTTCCTGCGGGTACTAAGATATTTCAATTCCCCGCGTGCGCATACCTGCTTGCGCAGGTACAATTCGGCAATCCCGGGTTCAAAGGCTGACTTGCGCCTACCCCGGGCTTATCGCAGCTTGCCACGGCCTTCATCGCGACTATAGCCTAGTCATCCCCTAGGCAGCTTAAATTTGCGAATCTCTCCTCCTCACATCAATCATGCAACAAGCACGATATCATAAAAGATTGATAATGCTCCATGCCAACTTTTCACAATGCTGAAACACATAGAAAAGCATCAGGCTTCAGCACTTAAAGGGCATTACAGCACCGCAACATATTGTTGCATCAAGATTTAAATAGGTTTCCACAATTTCCAGCACTCGATTATGCAGTCGGCAGTAGACGAACGCACATGCGGCGCGACGGCTGCTGACGGCATGCCGACGGCGCGATAAACCAGGACCGTTTGCCCCGCAGATAGTTATTTAAATAATGGAATGCTTTTAGTTGTAGGTGACAATGTGTCGATAATGGACGACGTGAAACGTGCCTTTGACGTGATGCTGCATCCCGGCAAGGCTACGAAGAAAGGCATGAGCATCGGCGAAGCGCTGAAGTTCTACTACATGGTAATGATAATACCGCTGATACTGGGCGTCATAGTGAGCCTGGCGCTGAACACATCCGACATAATAACCGGAGTGGCTTCCGCGGCGTACGTGATCGCGGTGCTCGTGGTGGGCTTCCCGATAGGCATACTCGTCAACGCAGGTATATACCATGCGATTATAGGCAAGCTGTTCAAGATGTACAAGGGCGGCTACCCCAAGGCCGTGACAGCGTTCACATTTGGAGCGATGCCGTCGGTGCTGATATACTGGCTCACGGGACCGCTTGGCGCCGGAGCAGCGTTCCTGCGCGTGTTTGGGACCGTGGGTGCCATCACTGGGATCAGCTACGCGATAGACATGGTTCTCAGCGCGATATTCGGCGTGTGGGCGGTCGTTGTCCTCATAATAGCGCTGTCAAACCAGATGATCATGAGCAGGCTGAAGGCCTTCGGCACATGGCTGCTCATGGCGTTCATAGTCGGTGTGATAGTCGGAGTAATAGTGATGATATTCGCCATAGCAGCAGTCTCTACTGTCGGTCCCGGATATCTTACGACGTCTTGCATAGCAGGACCCGGCTACTTATGCGCCAACATGGCGCTGAGCGGCAACCACCTGAACTTCACATTCGGCCAGAGCACTGGCATCGACTGGACCGGGACGATACTGTACGCCGTGCCATACAACACGACATTCTCTACTTCCGACGGCAATGATGGGCTAGGCAACCTTGCCACAGGCCAAACCAAGACGGTGAGCATACCCGTACTGAATTCAGGAAGCAGCTACTGGGACGGAACTATCTGGGCGGTGTACAACGTCGGCAACACGACCAAGGAGGCGCAGGTAGCGACAGTTACCGCCATGTCTGGCTGACATGGCCTCGCCTTTTCCTTTCCTTTTTCTTTTCGCTTGTTTCTCTTTGTTTTGATCCTTTCATAGCTCACGCTTGATGCATACCTGCACCCAGTCTCATCGGCCTTCTAAGGTGAGCTTTTTAAACCTTTTGAGACATGTAATTTCCGGTGATCAGTTGACATACATGGAAACATTGAAGGAAGCCTTCGGTGTGCTTCTGCACCCAGGGCAGGGAACGAAACGGCAGATGAGCATCGGCGAAGCGCTGAAGTTCTACTACAGCGTGATGATAATACCACTGATACTCGGCATAATACTCAGCGTCGCGATGGGCGCGGCCACCTTTGCCGTGTCAGTTATAATAGTATACATAATATCGCTCCCGCTAGTGATACTGATTGATGCCGGAATATACCATATAATAATCGGCAAGCTCTTCAGGCTGTACAAGGGAAGCTATGACAGAGTAGTCAATGCCTTCACGTACGCGATAATGCCGGCCGTCTTCATATATTGGATAGTGCTGGGGCTAACAGGCGGCAGCAGTGCACTTAGTACGGGTGGCCTGGCCTTGGGCGTCTCGACGGCGTATGGTGCGGTGTCGATAGCCGGTCTGATACTGACCCTGATATTCGGCGTATGGTCCTTCATAGTAATGATCGTCGCGCTGGCAGGCCAGTTGAATATGTCAAGACTGAAGGCCTTCGGCACGCTGATACTGGAAGGCGTCGTAATCGGTATCATATACCTGGTGATAATCGCTGCGATGGGCGCAGGCCTTGCCGCGATCGGCATCTGAAGCCGCACAGGATTAGATCAGGCGCATGCCGCGTTGGCATGCGCATTTCTTTGTTCTTGTTTTCCTTTTTGCTCCGTTTAGCGGAGCGGCTACTTGCCCTTGTTGAGCTCCTTGCCCGTGAGGTACAGCTCCGCCGCGAGCTTGGTTCTCGACACACTGTGGAGTATCAACTTGCCGGTGCCGGTGAAGTTCGCAAGGAATAGGCCCACCCCTCCGAACATCGCCGTCCTGACGTTGTCCACGCCCCTTATCGTGTAGCTGAGCGAAGAATCGAACGCGGCGATATGCCCTGGGTCGACCTCTATATGGTTCGTGCCGTCGAGATCGTGGCTTATCGTGTCGCCGACCACGTGTATGAAGACTTTTCCAGGGCCGGTGAACTTCTGCAGCATGAGGCCAGCGCCGCCCCAGAATGCCGCTCCAAGGCTTACCCTCTGCAGAGTGAATCCCACGCTCTCCTCGACAGCAAGCAGCGCGTCGTGCTCAACGGCAAGGCCCTGGCCTGGCGC
Source organism: Microcaldota archaeon (assembly GCA_027365215.1). GTDB lineage: Archaea > Micrarchaeota > Micrarchaeia > Micrarchaeales > Micrarchaeaceae > JAMCYG01. The sequence goes on along the minus strand of DAHXNT010000043.1, from coordinate 815 downwards.
GAGGTCCACTTCGACCACCTTGCCAGGCAGGATACCGCTGACCGAGACGATACCCTCGCCGCTCTTCGACTGGAACTCGGTAAGCATGGCGGTGGTGCCCGTCGCTTTCCTTTCTATCGCCTTGACGAGCCCTCCCGCGAGTCTCGGCACCATCGTAACGTTGTCGCTCTTGCTCAGCAGATGGCCAGAGTCTGCGTATACCTTTTCGCCCTCCTCGAGTATCACGTTAAGGGCCTGCATATTATTTCCCACAATCTGGTATTTCATCGGCTCACCTGTGGCTCATTGTCAGCCATGGTTTAAATTCCTTTCAGCATATATATCCAAAGTAAAATGGCACAGGAGGTACGATGCAGAGACTTTCGAAGTCAGGGAGGCAGGGAGCTACCATCAAGCAGAGCCCTGAGGATTTCATAGTAGAGGAAATAACCAAGTCCGGAAAGACGCTTGAGACAGGAAAAGCATACGATGCGCCAGAAGTAGGCATGAGCGAGTCGGCGCAGGGCAGGTTCGCGGTCTTCGTGCTGCAGAAGAGGGACTGGAACACTACGCAGGCACTGATGAGAATCGCGAAGGCGTGCGGGCGCGGCAGGAAATCCATGGGCTTCGCCGGCACCAAGGACCGCTCCTCGGTATCTACGCAGCTGTGCAGCGTATTCGGCGCGGATCCCGAATACGTGAAAAAGGTGAACATGAAGGACATATCCATAAACGGCGCGTGGCGCAGCGATGAGGGCGTGCGCCTCGGGGACCTCAAAGGCAACAGGTTCGTAGTCACTGCGAGAGGCGCGTCAGACATCCCAGCCGTGGGCCGT
>DAHXNT010000042.1 GCA_027365215.1 Microcaldota archaeon | reverse complement strand
ACGGCTATCCTACCCGAGCCGATAACGCAGAGCAACATAATGGCAGTGAGCAACACCTCTTCGAGGATAGCCAGCAGCTTCATGATGCCTATCATAGTAAAGCAGAACACGACTCAATTGAATACATTCCTCAACAGCTCCTATCCGCTATACAACTCCATCGTGGCTAATGCGACGTTCCTGACCAGCAGACTGAGCAACTCGACGCTGCAGAACGTGCTCAGCAGCTTCACCGGCCTCTTCAGCGGCATACTTTCCAATGGCATATACCAGAACATAAGCGTGTCTAGCAGCACCTTCAACTCCGCGCTCTCCAATCTCACGAGCATATACAAGTCGATAGGCTCGTCATACTATCCTGCGCTGAACCTTTCGAAGATAAACACCGCGCTGTCGCTCCTAAAGCAGTTCGACTACAAGAGCGCTCCGCCCAAGCTCTCCAACCTGTCGAGCCAGGAGAGCAGCATAAACGCGAAGCTCAATACCGCGATAACGGCCAACAGCATAGCGCCCATAATGGCGGAGCTCCAGACACTTAATTCACAGATAAACTCGTTCGGAGGCTCTCCGGGCCTCGGATCCCTGACCAAGAGCGTAGACTACGGCTTCGTGGGCGCGATGGTGACAGGCTCGTCCGCGAGCATACCGGCGAAGATCGCGTCCGCGCCGATGTACGCCGCGCTTCTCTCGTTCATAATAGCCCTGGTGCTGATAGGGATATTCTATCTCGCAACGTACTACAGGCTCAACAGGAAGAGGAGGATAAGGAAGAGCAAGATGGTCAGGAGGATGTGGATGATAATCTTCGGCGTGCTGCTCCTGATAGCGATACTGTACGCATACATAACATACGTGGCTGCGGCAGGGGCGAACGGCTTCCTGCCGGCGTCGCTCTTCATGTCCAGGCTGAGCCATAGCACTACGGCAGTAATAGCGCTGAACGGATCCGCGCAGAGCAGCGCCTCGGCGATTGCCTGCGCCAACTCCACCAAGGCATCGATGCTGGCCAACGGCGTCAAGAACGTCAGCGTCATTTCCGTGAGCGCTTACAGCTGCTCGGTGACGCTCGGAGGCGTCACGTATAACGGCACATCCTGCTACAACAGGATACTCGCTACTGCCACGCCAATGGTGCAGATAGAGCCGGGAAGCGGCAGCTACATAACCTACAAGGGCATGTACGGAGTGGTGCTCTACGCGTCGGGCAACTACACCAACGGCAAGAGCTGCGCGCTCTCCACGCTGTTCTACGCGCTGAGGCAGAAGTAATTTGGAACTTAGGTAACTGAGGTAATGCTATGACATCAAGCAACAGCAACAACGGCAATAGCGCTAACAGCAGAAGCGCCAATGCGAGAACGCCGAAGAAGGCTACTGCTAAGGCTGGAGATAAGGCCGGGGCCTTGAAGCCCGCGGCCACAGGCTCGAGGAGCGTGGCATGGGTCGTGGTGGCTGCGGTAATAATAGTGGCGATAATCGCCACGGGCATTTTCGTGCTCACCAACCCGGGAACCGGCAGTCAGACTACGCCGTTTGCGACGTTCAAGAGCAACTTCGCCGCGGCTAACAGCGTGGCGATATATGTCGACTCGAGCAACGTCTCAGCGTATCCGTCCACCATAGCGTGCGCGACCGCGCTGATAGAGACGATCGAGGCGAACGCGGCCACGCACAAGAACGCCAGCAATATAGGATTCTATGTCATGAACCAGACGAACTGCACGTACAAGCAGGGAGGCCTGGGCAGCGTAATAACCAACTACACGAACTCCACTCCTGCCGCATGCCTGGCGCTGTCGACCGGAATGCCTAGGATATTCATAAACTACAGCTCCACGAACAGCACGGTGATCAGGCCCCTGTCGCTTTACGTTTCCGGCACTCCCTCGTTCCTGAGCGAGTGCGGCGTGGCCTCCCAGATAAGATAATTGACGTTTCGGATCAAGGGCCAAGAAGTCGCGATGCGTGCGTGCGCTGCGCGTGTGTCATGCGCGTGCGGGCTACGGGCCCCTGCTTGCGCTTCGCAGCTTCGGTTCCGGCACGTTTTCGGCAGCGTCGATGCGTACCGCGTTTGGCCCGCTCGTCTTCTCTATCCTCACGTCGCCCCTGGATTTAGCCGCAAAGCGCAGAAGCTTGTGCACGCTGCCAGGCCCGTTCCTGATGTTGCCTATCGCGCCCAGAAGCCTGTCGAACCCATCGTCGTCCATGTGCCTTGTCTCTATGTCGTGCACGCTGGTGTACCTGTAGCACAGCTCGGCTATCTCCCAGAACACCGTCCTCGCCTCTGTGCTGCCGTCCTCGTAGTTGGACATCACCCTGACGACCGGCTCACTGCTGAGCTTCTCGGCGAAGTGCCTCTTTGCCCTATCGGCGTCCGCGCCTTCCTCGTACGCGTAGTGCGCCATTATGTACACATAGGATTTGAAATCCTCGGCAAGGCTCGGCATTCCTGCGAACCTCCTGGAGAGCACATCGACGTTAACCGCACTTTTTCGCAACCTCATAAGCCAACGTGCATACTTGACACTAAACCCTATTTATTTCTTGTGTGCAGGAACGGCAATCGTCGTCCTGAAAACCGGTCCGTGGCTAGCCCATTTCTGCGTTGCGTCCGGAGCGTTATGCGTGCGCATTATCTTTAAGTTATCTTTAAATATCTTTAGGCATGAATACATTAATGATTAATCAGGCTGGTCGGATGGCTGATGAGGGACTAAACTTAGAGTTCAAGGAGGCGGTGAGCGACTTCCGTGCAATCAGCAAGACGGCATGCGCCTTCGCGAATGCATCCGGCGGACGCATCCTTATCGGGGTAAGCGACAGGGGGAAGGTCGTTGGTGTCCCGGCAGGCGAGGTCGATTCCCTGCAGCAGCGCCTTGAGGGGGCGATTCAAGCCATTTCACCTGTGCCATTCCACAAGATAATGGTGGAAGAGAAGGAGGGCAGGAAGGTGATTGCAATAGAGGTGTACCAGATAGGGCAGGGCTCTTTTTGCACGCTGGGGGGCATCGTCTACTACAGGTCCAGCAACGTGAACAACAAGCTGGAGGGAAGGACGCTCCAGGACTACATGGTCAACAGGCACATAAAATCATTTGACGGATCTGCGTCAGAAGCTGGTCTCGGCGACATAGATTCTGGAAAGGTCGAGGCATTCCTAAAGAAGCGTACCCCGGAGCTGGCTTTCGACGCCGCCAAGATGCGGGATTATCTTGTAAGCCTAGGTCTGGCACGACAGAACGGCGGCTTTCTGATAACAAACGCGGCGGTGCTATTCTTCGGAAAGGAGCAGCGGAGGTTCCTGCCGCAGAACGAGATTAAACTGGCCAGGTTCAGCGGAACGAGACCTGTAGAAGTCATAGACTCGGGGTATGTGAATTCCGACATACTCGACAACCTAAAGCGCGCGGAGGAGTTCATAGCAAAGAACACCAGGACTGCATTCAGGATAACAAAGCTGGAGCGGCAGGAGGTACCGGAATACCCGCGCGAGGTGACCCGTGAGGCGCTGGTCAACGCGCTGACACACAGGGACTATTTCTCAAGCGACGCTGTGCAGGTGAACATATTCGATGACAGAATGGAGCTGATAAACCCTGGCACGCTTCCCGAGGGATTGAGTCTCAAGCTGTTGGGCACTATCTCGGTGCAGAGGAACCCTGTCACCTACCGTATGATGCGCGACCTGGGATTCGTCGAAGGGCTTGGGAGCGGAATCCCGCGCATGAGAGATTACATGAAGGCTGCCGGGCTTCCAGAGCCCGTTTTTGAGGAGCTTGGCAGCTTCTTCAGGGTGACGCTCTACAACAGGCAGGCAAAGGCCATGTCAGCTATAAACAAAAGGCAGAAGAGAGCTGTCTCATACTTAGAAAAGAACCCTTCGATTACTTCTAAAGTATACTGCGGACTGAACAGCATCAGCAACCCTGTGGGAGTTGCGGATCTGAACGATATGGTGCACAAAGGGATCTTAAAGAGGATAGGAAAGACAAAGGGCGCATACTATGTAAGAGCCGATTAATAATACTTAATAATTACTTAATAATAAATTAATAATATTAAGGTGTTGAGACGGGGCTTTCAGCAGACAGGCCAGCAACCTACCTCTTGCCCTCGACCGCATTATCGTAGTTTTTGCTGTTTGCCATTTGTTCTGCCATGAACATTCGCCTTGTATACGCTGCGGAGCCTGGTTGGGATTTCGAAATATATAGAACCTGCTATTGGGACTTTGCTCGTAAATCCCTTCTTGCTCATAAATTCTGAAGAGTGGCAATTGTCGTCCTGAAAACAGGTCCGCGGCTAGCCCCTGTGCCTGAGCAGCGCGGCTATTCCGCCGAAGCCCTCCAGCAGCTCCTTCCCGTACGGGCTCTCCTCGGACACGAACACCATCTCGACGCCGTTTTTCTCCGCCACGCTTATGACGTTGTCTATCGGATCCTTCTCGCTGACCACGCTCAGGTTGCCGCCGCACTCGTGCTTCTCCTTCCTGACCTCGCCCTGCTCTATGTCCGTGAATTCGGCGTTGCACGCGGTGCACTTGTAATGGACCTCCTTTATGTCTATCTCCTCGCTTATCAGCAGTATGCTCACGTTGTTGGCGTCGAGCTCCTTCTTCACCTGCTTGTAGCCGAACGTGGCAAGGCCCTTCCTCGCCACCTCGTTCATGAAGCGGTCCATGAGCGCCTTCTCCTTCGTGGTCGCCTGCTCGGAAAGCACCTCCTTGCTCTTCTCAAGCAATTCGCGTATGCCTACGGTGTCGTCGGTGTAGCCCGTGTCGAACGGTCCAAGCACCTTTATCTGGTAGTTTACGGCCTTCTCCTTCATGAAGTTCTCCTTCGTGGGCCCCGGCCCTCCCAGTATCAGTCCGTTGACCTTGCCGAACTTCGCGAAAACCTCGTTCACCGCGTCGGCCACCCTCCTGTAGTAGTCGATTATCGAGCCCTCTATGATCCTGCTGTACCTTGCCTGGGACTGCCCGCCCTTCCTGACCTTCGCATGCACCAGCGAGGCCATCCTCTTCTCAATGTTCACGTGCGTTCCCCTAAGCGTCGCTATCGTGGCTTCTCGGCCGTCCATCACTACCAGTATGTATATGTCGGTAGCCGCGATCATGGCCTCAAGCGGCTCTATGAGGAACGTTGAATCGCACCTGTATATGTTGGACTTCACCGGCTGCGGCGGTTCGAAGGCGAACAGCTCGAGGTCCGACTTCGCCTGTATGTCCGAGGTGTTGCCGCAGAATATCGCCAGTCCGTTCCTCGGCGCCTCCCTGTAGAGTTTGAGGTACTGCATTATCTTGTCTATCGCGCCCTGCACGTTGAGCCTCGTCGTCTTGGACTTTATGTTGGAGGCCTGCCCGTACTCGTCGCGAAGCTTCGCC
>DAHXNT010000041.1:639-6053 GCA_027365215.1 Microcaldota archaeon | reverse complement strand
AGGATACATAAAGATATCTGCTAACGAGGACACGAACGGCCTGACGAAGTTCATAAGCACCACCTCTTCGATTTCAAACTACATTCTCTACGGAAGGTATGTCAGGCACGGCTTCGTCGCCGTGCAGGGCGCCAATGAGGTCTACAGGAAAGACGCGATAGACGACATAGGCGGCATAGCGCCGTACACCACCGTCAACGAGGACCTCGACACCTCGTTCAGGATGAGGATGAAGGGCTGGAAGATCGTGTACGACCCGGGCATAGTCGGAATCGGTCTCGCGCCAGTTACTTACAAGAAGTTCGCCGGGCAGCTTTCGAGGTGGACCTCCTCGACGATACGCGAGTACAGGAGGCACATGTTCAGCTTCCTGAAGAGCGGCGAGGTGAAGATTAAGGAGAAGGTGGATTCACTTCTTTTCCTTTCCACCTGGACGATCAGCCTGGTTGTGTCGCCTACCCTATTCATGCTGCCAGTGGTGCTATTGACAAGCCACTTGCCATATTCGGCACCGCTCTCCGCTGTCATGGCTGCCCTGCCGACCGCATTAATACTATCAGCTGTGGACCTGAAGACCGACCTGAAGACCGCAGCGAAGTCCCTTGCCATGTACTTCTGGTTCCTGCTCCCGGGATACTTCGTCTCCTTCAGAGCCGTGGTACAGGGACTGACGAAGGACGGAAGCTTCAACGTCACCGACAAGAACGTGGCGGTCAAAGAGGAGGCGCTGACCGCAAAGAACCCCGAAGGCTTCAAAGCAGAGTTGTAATTTCATTCCAAACAGGCAGGCAATTTAGCCACCGAGCATGGTCATAAGGGTGGAAACGCAATAAAAACCATGAATCCGCTTTATTCGGTGCTCATTTTATCAGTTTTTTATACACTATGCCGCTTGCAGCTTGCAGTATGCCGCCCAAGAACAGCGGCAGCGGCAATGCCACGTCCATAAGGTATCCGCTAGCTCCCGAGGTCATCTGCGACGCCCTCGTCGTTATGCCCTGCAGGCTCGTTGCGGTTCCATAGTCCTCAGCATCAACTCCACGAACGCCCACCGTAGACCTGGCAGGGGATCCGAACGAAGCAATGAGCCCCCTGAATATATAGAATGCCGATGCGAGAGCAGGCACAGGCGAAAGCGCCATAGCGATCAGCAAGGCGCCGTTGGAGACCCTTGTGGCCAGCACCACGTTCACGAGGTTGTATCTGAAGGATACCGCTCTTGCGAGGTAGGACCCGAGTATGCCCATTGCATAGTACACCAGGTATATCCCGCCTATGTACGATGTTCCGATACCGAAAGAGAGCTCGAACCATAGCGGCAGGATGGGCATCGACATGCCTATGCCAGCGCCGCTGAGGCTATTTGCAGTGGCTATCTTCAATATGTACTTGAAGCTGGTCCTCTTCATGACGGTCGTGGTCTTTTTAGGCCTCTTTTCCTCATACAGGAATAGCAATGAGACCAGCGAAATGAATAGCAAGGCTGCCGAAATCGAAAAGACTATTCGGTAGGCGGTGGTCACTCCCACTAAGGAAGCGAAATATGAATGAACCGAGACTAGCAGAGCACCAGCCACGCTGCCGACCCCTCCGAGAAGCATGAGCAGGGACATCCTTCTGACGCGCTCCTTTTCGCTTTTCCAGTTGTTTGCGATAAACGGCATGAGGCCGTTGGAGAAAGTGCCGCGTGCGGTTCCAGCTCCGCCGCTGAGTCCGCCTATTATTATCGCTGCCACGATAACGTCGATGGAAGTCGAGTAGGACAGCAGCAGTATTCCGACGAACGACACGAGCTCAGAGATAAGCAGCGATTTCTTATAGCCGTACCTGTCGCCTATGGCACCTCCGAACATTACTACGAACATGCCGAATGCGATCGTGGCGAATATCACTATGCCGATGGATATAAGGCTGAGATGCAGGGCATAAAGGTAGAGCGGGAAGGAGATGTTGACCGCTATCAGGCCCACGCTTCTCGTTAATCTTGACAGGGCGAGGGCAGAATACCCGTAATCGGAATTTTTCATGCTTAAGATTGTAGGCGAAGGTTTATTTTCACTCCTATAAGCAAAGGGATGCCGTCCGAGCCCTCTTTGAAGAGCGCCTACTGGAATAGTCCGGCATGGCAAGGGCAGGCAAGGCGAACCCTGATACGCAGGCTTTTAATGTTTGTATCAGAATGACGATTAGGCGGTTTCCTTACACGGCGGTTGAATGACGACTGGAAAAAATGTGAAGATAACCAAGCTGAGGTCCGAGATAGACAGGGTGGATGCGCAGATGCTCGCGCTGGCAAAGAGGCGCTTCGACATGGTGGAAGGCATAGCGGCGGCTAAGCGCGCCTCCGGAATGGCTACCAAGGACGAGAAGCGCGAGGCTCAGGTGCTCCAATCATGGCGCGACAACGCCTCAAGGCTCGGCCTTCCAAGGGACCTGGCAGACGAGATTCTTGCAAGTGTGCTCAAGCACTCCAACAGGATGCAGGTATCCGAGAGCCCTGAGAAGGTAATGCTCGTGGGCTACGGCGCGATGGCGGACGCGCTGGCGATGGCGCTCAGGACAGGGGGGCATGACGTCTACGTGACCGGGAGGAACATGGCCAAGGCCAGGCGTTTCGCCAGGCGCCTTGGGATCAAGGCATCATCCTCGGTCCTAAAGCCCTTCTGCAGGCATGTGGTACTCTGCCTGCCGCCGGACGCGATTTCCGGAAGCGAAGGTGCCGAGACCATCAAAGGCATGCGCGGCAGGATAATATACGACATACTGTCTTCAAAGTCGTCTGACGCTATAGCCGCGCTGAGGCTTGCGGCGGACAGGATCGGCTTCGATTACGTGAGCATGCACCCTCTCTTCGGGCCAGGGTCTGCGGGAAAGAGTTTAGGTCTCAAGATAGCAGCCATACCTGTCTCGGCCTCCCAGAAAGCCATGGAGGAAGCCAGCGCGCTCTGGCGCAGCGTGGGCATGGACTTCGTGGGTACCACCATAGAAGAGCATGAGCGCGCAATGGCGATAGTCCAGGTGCTCAGGCACATGTACTCTATAGCGTTCTACAGGAGCGTAAATGCGCTTTCAGGTATCCTCGGCAGGGGATACGAGCGGCTCGCCACCGACAACTTCGAAAGCATGCTGAAGAGCGCGTCCAGCATCGCCTCCCAGGAATGGGTGGCACGGGAGATAGCGGAACTCAACCCGTACTCGGGAAGCGTGTTCAGAGAGGGAAAGAGGCAGATGGGCTTGTATATAAAGGGCATGAAAGTCGCACCCAGAGGCAAACGCCCAAGGCTTTGCCAAGACTGAGGATGCTGATTTTCGCGGCGGGTTGAAGCTTATTAAGCCTTTTACAGAGAGATATTATTATATACCGATTTTGTATTTGTTAGGTGAAAAATAATGTATATAAGCACAGTGCGCAGTTATGCAAAGGAGAGCATGGCAAACATAGGGAAAGCAAAGGTGCTAGATGCAGGCCGCGGCAATGGTGCCTTCCTGCACGCTATAAAATCTGTGCACAAAGGCATAGACGCAATAGGAATAAGCAGGGATGTCGCGTCTAATTAGTTAGGACGAGTGAGCTGGTTCATCAGGAAAAGATTGTAATGCTGTCAAGTGGGCCATACTCATAGTCCTTTTAAGCGTTTTCGCCGTATTTATAAATATGAACAATCCCACAAAGAACAAGCTTGTTGCAGCACTGAAGGAAAAAATAAACAATGACCTGTCGCACGACATAGGACATGCACTGAGGGTCATGGGATTGGCAAGACGGATAGCTATTGAGGAGAATGCAGACATGGATATAGTAATACCTGCTGCGCTCTTTCATGATTCCGTTGTATACAAGGGAACGGAGAATTACCACAAGGAGCACGAGGAGAGCGCAGCATTCGCCAGGGATTTGTTATCATCAATACCCGAATATCCAAAGGAGAAGATAGAGAAGGTGGAGTACGCGATATCAGTCTGCTCATATTCCAGAGGGATAATGCCAGACACGCTGGAGGCCAAGGTCCTGCAAGACGCAGACATGCTGGAGTCCACCGGAGCGGTATCCATAATGAGGACATTCGGCTCCGCGATGCCTATGCATGTATATGCGTTCTATGATCTGGAGGACCCATTCTGCGAGAGGAGGGAACCGGATCCTGCAAAATACTCTCTAGACCTGTTTTACCAGAGATTGCTTAGAGTTAGCTCAAGAATGCACACAGACTCAGCAAGGAGGATGGCGAAGCAGAGGGATGAGTTCCTCAAGGTGTTCATTGATGAATTCAGGAGGGAGCTGGAAGAAACAAATGAGTATTTGGATACCAGCTAGCGGCATTCCTGTCTTATCCCTATCATCTCCCCCCCCTCCAGAGCCCCGGCGCCTTCTTCTTAAGAAGAAGGCTCATAAGGGCTTAGACCTTTATTCTTTGCTTGATAAGCTTTGGCTATGACGACCTGGTCCGAACGGTTTGTTTATGTTCGCGTAGTTGACATTGTTAAGCGAATAGTATGGAGTATAAATAATTCGAGTAGGCCAATACGCAAGCGATAAATATTTCCTCTTACCCTTGGCATTGCATGATCAAAGGTATGCAGGCTTCGAGGGAGAGGGCCCTCGAGGCGATGACGGAACAGGCAGTAGGGGCGTTCTGGAAGGGCTGCAGGGACGAGCCTACGGCCGCGATGGTAATCAGGAACGCGCTCAGGGCCGCCGAGCCTGTCCTGTACGAGAGGTACATAGGCGACCGGAAGAGATATAGGAATGGATTTGCAGCCGCAACCGGAGTGACTCTCGAGCTGCTCGGGCTGGCTGGCAGCGCCACTACCCGCGAGGAAAGGGCATTCAACGCAGGGAGCGCCATAAGCGCAATGATGGCAGGGCGCATGCAGGACGCAGATGAGCGCAGGATGAGGGAGATAGTACACGACAACGAGATTTACTACAGGCTGGCCGAGGCCCTTTCAGGCATGTCGAGGAGCAGGGAGTTCAGAGAAGCGTTGTCCGCGTTGGGGTCCAGGGAGTACATTAAGGCGGGCCGTGCCAACGGCACCATATTCGGGGCGGAATCGTTCGACGATGCGTTCTGCGCGGTGGCTTCGACCATAGCCCCGGACGTGCGCACCCTCGTGATGCTTTCTTTGGAAGAGAACAAGAGCTACGGCCTGAAAGGGCTCATGAAACACCTCAGCGCCGTTACCGGCCATGATGAGATCGTGACCAAGGAGGCCCTGCGGGCCGTCGTGGTCAAGGGCGGGCCTCTTGAGTCTGTCGGCGCCATAAGGGTGGAGAGGCCGATGCTGCGCGACTCGGGGCAGAGGTTCGTACGCCCAGTTACTGTTTATTCGAGGGGAGCGAACTACGAGCGCATCAGGCCGCTCGCGGAAGCCGCGGTAGAGTACGTGACTGGCAGGTTACGCGCCGGGCGGAA
>DAHXNT010000041.1:0-629 GCA_027365215.1 Microcaldota archaeon | reverse complement strand
GGAAATTCTGCACCCTGCAGTCGGTCATGTCGGCCCCGGGCAAGAAGGGTTCGTCACTGCCCATCGACATGTACAGGATACTGAAGCTTGCCGCCCTCCAGAACGGAACGCTGTCCAGGGCGGAGATATGCGCAAGGCTGGAGCCGGGGAACCCGCACGACGGCCGCGTACGCAACACCATAGACAGGCTGCGCGCCATACAGGCATTGGAAGTCAGTCACGTGAGCCAGGAGGGCCCGAATGAGCTGAGGTCGGTAGACGGGCGGCACCACGTGAGGACCACGGTCAGGGTCAACGAAGACACGTGGGAGCTGCTGAAGCTCATGGACCAGATAGGCAAGACCGCCTCGGACCTTCTGGGACTGGGCAACTCATTGCTGCTGCGTGCCGGACACAAGAGCGCTGGCACAGATAGTATGCCCTTTGATAAGATTAGGGACGTATGCCGCGCGTACCTAAAGGAGAGCCATCGCGACACTTTCGCTAGGTCAAGGCTGATGGAGAGCAGCATACTCAAGCTAGCAGAGAAGCCCATGCAAAGGGCCGAGCTCGAGGCGCGCGTGATAACGGACACGAATCTCTTCGGAAGATCGGGCCTGCGCAGCAAAAAGGCGGTGCATAGGAAGGTC
>DAHXNT010000040.1 GCA_027365215.1 Microcaldota archaeon | reverse complement strand
AACGGATATGCCGTCTATGGCTATGGACTTTATCTGCTGCCCGAACCTCGATGACGACACCATGCGCGCTATCCTCGCGGTCGAGTCGGTGCCGTCCCTGGTCACCTTCGTGGTGAGCACCCCTTCTATTATGCCCGACCTTTCCACTACGCCGACCATCAGCACCTTTCCATGGGCGGCGCCTATGGGCGCCGTGGCGACGCCGAGCATGGCTGCCCCTGACTTGAGCATCCTCGTTTTCGGCATTAGGGTCCGCCTGCGCACGACTGACACTGTAGAAATAGGTATACAAAATAAAAAAGGGTTTCCCCTCTACTTCTTTATCGAATCCTTAAGCTTCGAGAACTCGTCTGACAGCCCCTCAAGGGCCTTCTCCAGTATGTCGCCGGCCTTCTTCTTCGTGCTCTTCACTACGAGCCTAGGGTATCCGACGTTCGGGTGCTCCTTTATCACTCCTGCGAAGCTCACGTCAGGGTTCTTCTGCAGCTCCGCTGCGAGCAGGTCCGGTATCGTGAGATCACTTGTCTCAAATTCGATCTCCAGCTCCTTGCTCTCGTCCTTCAGGATATTCATCTTCATGCCATATCGCCTCTCGGCCTTCCGCCACTCCTTTCACTCCTTTCTCCGCTCCTTTCCCTGCCTCTTTCTTCGCTCCTGCCCCTGCCGAAGCCCCTGTCCCCGCCGCCTTCGCGGAAGCCTCCGCGCCTGAATGGCGGCCTGGAGCCCTCGGACCTGAACTGGGGCCTCTGCCTCTTTACCGGCGCGAGAGCATGCTTCCCCAGCTCTTCTTCTATCTTTGCTGCGTCTCCGTAAAGCGCGCTCGTGTTCCTGTGCTCGTTGCGCTTGCATTCGCTGCAGCGCAGGCTTCCCTCTTCAATATAATCCAGCGTGCGGCCGCATACGGCGCAGCTAGCGAATACTACTCCCAGCTCCCGTCCGTAGAGGTCCAGTTCGTAAGTGTCCTCCTTGTCGCTGTCCACCCTTGCAAGCACTACGTCTCCGGCCAGACATGGCTTGCTCTGCCTTGCGGCGTCTGGGCCCATCCTGCGCTTCGCGACTATCTTGCCGTTCTTCATCGCGATAAACTTTCGGCTGCCTACGACTATGTCATCTATCTTGACGAACTGCACAGTTCGCATGTCGTCGGTTATGGCGCCAAGCACGTACATCCCCTCCTTTATGGGGGATATGTTCTTCTCCGCGTTCCTCACGCTGATGACACCGCTTTCAATAGAAACAACGCCCTCGGCGGCCGCATATATGTGGCCATTCTCGACGTATGCATTAGTGCCAGGTATGTACTCCTCTTCCGTGGCAAGAGTCTCACCAGGCATAACGGTCTGCTTGGAATCCATAAGAATCACTTTAAATCCACCTGCGCGCCCTGTGGCGCGCGGGAAGGCGCAATGGCGCTCACTTCTGCGTCGCGGCGAGCTTCATCTCGCCCATGTTCTTCATCCTGTTCATGCTTTCCAGGGCCCTGTACACCGCCGTAAGGGTGTTGTACCTCGACTTCGTCGTGCCCTTCGAGAAGCTCCAAACGTCGTTCACGCCCGCGAGCTCGAGCATCTTCTTGACGGGCTTGCTCGCGACTATTCCCAGGCCCCTCGGCGCGGGCTTCAGTATGACAGTCGTGCCGCTGCACTGCCCGCGCACTATCACAGGTATGCTGTGCTGGGTTCCGCATCCGCACTGCCATGAGCCGCAGCCCATCAGTATCGGTATTATGCTGGCCTTCGCGTTCTCGACGGCCCTCTGTATCGCGGCCTTGACCTCCACGTCCTTGCCTGCTCCGACGCCGACGTGGCCGGCTCCGTCGCCGACTATCGCAACGACCCTGAACTTCATCTTCCTGTTGTTCTTGGTCATTCTCTGTACCTTGCCTATCTCTATGACCTCGTCCTTGAGGTTCGGCAGAAGCACATCTATTATCTCGGGCTCCTCTATCTTCTTACCCGAATGGAATATCTGGCTTATAGAAGTTATCTTGCCCGACTTGACGTCCTTTCCTAACGATGTCTTCGGCTCCCAAGCCTTGATCGCCTCCTTCTTCTCCTCGATCCTCCTAGCTTCCCTGTCGCGGCCGTCGTAGCTGCGGTCGCCGCTGTTTCCATTAGGTCTTCTTGCATACGCCAAGCAATCACTGGTTCAGTATTTTCTTCTTTGTCTCGCCGAAAAGCTCAGTCAGCTTCGCCGGGTCCATCTTCTTCTTCAGCTCGGAGAACTGGTTCGCCGGCGCTCCAGACGAGGCGTAAGCCTCTATGTGCTTGCCCTCAAGCCTGGACTCGTCGAACTCTATACCTGAGCTTATCCCGACTCCGCCGTCTATCGCGCCCTTCGCCGCGGCGAATATGACGGAGTTCTTTATGGGCCTGTACAGGCCTATGTCCAAAACATACCTCTCATCCGGCTTCTTGATGCGCTTCGAGAGCAGCATGCCCGTGAGGTAAGCCGTAGGTATGTTGCACCTAGGCTCCCATCCGAATGCCCTTAGGGCGTTCGAGCTGACCGACGCAACGACCTTGTCGCCGTCGGGCATGAACTCAACTACCTGCATGGTTACGCCGCGGTTGCTCCTCCTGACGACTACCCTAGGCAGCCTGCCCTTCAGCAGTGCCACCCTCTTCCTGTAGTCCGTCAGGGCGCTCTTCCTCCTTGCTCTCTTGAACTTGTACATGATTATCAGCTCGTTCGGCTCACGCGTGCCTCAGCCTCGCGGATTCCTCCTGGCTTATCTGGATGCCGTCGGCAACCAGCCTGTTTATGAGCGTGGCCTTGTTTACGAAAGTGCCTCCCTTCGCGAGAAGGTAGTACTTCGTGAACTGGGTGTTGTCTATCGTGCCCTTCAGCTTCAGCTCCTTGAGTATCCTCCTCTGCCCCCTTATCTTCTTCACGTGCGATATGGTAGAGCGGGTCTTGTACGTTCCTTTCCTCCTGCCCTTGCCCCTACTCCTTCCCTTGTCGCGCCTCTTCCTTCTCTCCTTGCCGTGCGTGCTGAGGTTGCGCTTCTTCGCTATCGTGTAGACGTTTCCGGCCTTTATCAGGCTTCTGACGTCTTCGGCGGATATAGCGCTCTTCGCGTCAGCCAGCGCTGACGGCTTTATCCTTACGCCGCTCGTACCCCTCTTAAGCAGGCGGCTCGCTACCCTTCTGGTAAGACTTACGCTCATGATTGAACACCATCTGTTGCGCCTTTCGGCTCGCTTTTTGCATCCTGCGCGCCATGGACCGAAGCGTGCGGGGCTATCGCAGGGGCCTGCGCAGAGGCCTGCGCCGCTGGCTGTGCAGCCGGCTTCGCCTCCTTTTGCTTGGGCTTCTCCTTCGTCTTCTCGTCGGCTTTCTTCTCCTTCGCCTTCTCAGGCCTTGGCTTCAGCGCCCTTCCCATATTGACTACGCGCACCTTGTTCTCGGCAGCAAGCTTGCTTATCTCAAGCCTCTTCCTCCTCGAGAGCGACGCTGCGACTATCACGTCGACGCTCTCCTCTCCGGACAGGGCGCTCCTGAACTCCGCTATGTTATGCACCAGCACGGCCCTCTTGCCGTTCTGCCTTATTCCGCGCACCGATTCTGGGTTCCTGTAGCCTATGGTTGGCTCCGCTCCCATGTGGGACCTCTTTATCCTCTTCTTGTTGTCGATGCCCCTCTGCTTCCTCCATCTGGCCTTTACCCTCGACCTGCTCTTCGTGCCGTAGTTCGGCACGTTGAACTTGGGATGCCCCTTCTTCTTCGGTACTTTGACTGACATGATCATCACTCTACGACGTAGTATATCCCATCCTGGAATATCCTGGCGTCCTTGCTCTTGGCCCTGCATGCCTTCTTCATGTTCGCGGCGGTCTGCGCCACGTCCTCGAGGCTGGTGCCGTAGACCCTGACGTCCTGGCCCTTGACCTCGACCTTGGCGCCCCCCCTTATCTGTGCATGCCTCGGGGCCCTCTCGCCGAATATGTTCTTTATCGTAACCGTGCCGTCCTTGGCCTCGAGCGTCATCGGGAAGTGCGCGTACACGTACTGCATCTTTATCTCGTGGTACTCCTGCACGCCCTTTATGTCGTCTGCAAGCTCGGACTGCATCGCCTTCTCGGCAGTTGCGGCCTTCTTCGCCAGCTTCTTGTATTCTATGGGCTCTATCGTTATCGAATTGCCATCGACCTTGATGCCCATGAGCGAACGGTTGAACTTCCTGACATTTGTCCCGAGCTTGCCGCTGATGCTGACCGCGCTGCCAGACACTTCGGCCTTAACTCCCTCGGGAATCTCTACCTTCATCATCACGACCACTTAATTCGTTAAGCTAATACACGTACGCAAGCAGCCTTCCGCCCACGTTCTTCTCGCGCGCGTCCCTGTTGGTCATCGCGCCTTTCGGCGTCGAGACTATCAGTATCCCGAAATCCCTGCTCGGTATGAAGCGCTCCTCGTACTTCTGGTACTCCCCGTTGCCGACGGCGAACCTGGGCTTGACGACGCCTATGTCGTTTATCCTGTTCGAGAGGTACACCTTGAGCTTCTTCGCCCTGCCCTCGTCGAACTCCTCATAGCTCTCTATGTAGTGCTCCCTCTTCAGTATGTCGAGCACTGATCTTATCAGCTTCGTGGAGTAGAGCACGCAGTGCTCCCTGCCTATGCGCTCATTGTTCTTTATCGTGTTTATAGCGTCAGCGAGTCTATCAACCATTCGATCAACCGTACTTTGTGAAACCTATGTCCTTGGCTACTTCCCTGAAGCACCTCCTGCAAATGTAGAGGTTGTGCGCTCTTATGAGTCCCCTGGTGGTGCCGCACACCCTGCACTTTCGCGCTCCCTTGCCCTCGAGCTTGTACTCCTTCTTTATCATGCGATCAACTCATGCCACGTTCTGCGCGACCCGCACGCCGAACTCCTTCTGCAGGTAATCCGCGATCTCGTCCCTGCTGATTATCTTGTGCTTCTTGGGTATGCGCGCCATCTGCCTCTTCCTTATCGAGATCCTGAGGCCGCTCCTCATGAATGATATGCTCACGTTCATGCCGAGCATGCCGACCGCCGGGTCGTACTTTATACCCGGAATCTCTATGTACTCCTTTATGCCGAAGCTCGTGCTGTTCTCGCTTATGCTGCTCTGCAGCAGGCTGTTGTCGACCGCGGCGAACATCTTTCTTAGTATTTCGCTTGCTGCGTCGCCCCTTATGGTGACGAACGCGCTTATCTTCGTGCCCTTCGTTATCTTGAATGTCGGGATCCTCTTCTTCGACAGGCCGTCAGCCGGCTTCCTTCCGGTTATGGTCTGCAGCAGCTTCTTGGCCCCGGCCTGCGCCTTCTCGTCGTTGCCGGTGCCTATGTTGAGCACGACCCTGTTTATGCGTATCGCTGTCATAGGATTGACTGCAGAACCCTTCGCGGGTCCGCTCTCCTTCACAACGGTTTTCTCTTCCTGCATGGTCAGACCACTATCATTATGTTTCTTATCAGGGTCTCGAACTTCTCGCCCTCCTCGGGCTTTATCACTACCGAGGGATCGCGCTTCCTGTCGCCCTTGCTCAGCTGGCTCACCGAGCCGTACGTGCCGACGTGCACTCCGTCTATCACGAAGCACCTCGCGCCGTTCTCGAGCTTGAGGACCTTTTCGACCTTCCCTGACTTGAGTATTATTGAATCGTTCGTGTTGGCTTCGGCCACGACGTTCCTCCCGTCATGCAGCCTGAGCATCAGCTTGCCATCCTTTGCCTTGTACTTGCCGACGACCTTGTACGTGTTTGTGTCGGCCGCTTCCTTTGCGGCGACCTCTTCGTACGTTACCTTGCCGAGCCTGTCTATGCCGAGTCTCTTAGAGGCCTTCTCCTCGCCTACGCTTATAACGTCGCTCAGCCCTACCGGATACTTCGGCTCGCGCACGACGGTGCCGTTGACGTACACGCTGCCGTGCTTTATCGCGTGGTCGGCCGCGGCGGTCGTCGAGACGTGTCCAATGCCCTTTATGGCATACGAGAGGGCTATCGACTTCTCGAGGCTGTGCCTGCCCGCGCTCGGCTTCCTCATGTAGTCGAACTCCTTCCTGTGCACCGCCGCGAACTTCGGCGCCGCAAGGCTTTTCACGTGTCT
>DAHXNT010000003.1 GCA_027365215.1 Microcaldota archaeon | reverse complement strand
GAGATGGCGGAGGCCAGGGGCGAGCCGCTCCGGAAGATAGGCGCCGGCTTCAGGGCGAAATACCTCGAAAGCGCCGCGAAGTACTGCACAGAAAACATGGACCTGTACAGGCTGCGCGGCAAGGGCTACGATTCCATCAAGGAGTCGCTCATGGAGATAGACGGCGTAGGGGACAAGGTGGCCGACTGCATAGCGCTAATGGGCTATGGCAAGCTCGAGGCATTCCCGATAGACACGTGGGTGAAGCGCATGCTCGAGAGCATATACTTCGGAAAGGAGCGCAGGAGCATAGCTGCCCTTCACGAGTTCGCGGACGAACGTTGGGGCAAGCTTGCCGGATATGCGCAGCAATATCTCTTCCATTACTCGAGGAACTACAGCAGGCTGCGCGGCGGAGACATACGCGACGCCGAGATGATACTTTCGTGATACGATGGCAAAGGCGAAGAATGCTAAGGCTGGGACTACGGGCAGCATGGAGGGCGACATCAGCGGCGCGATAGCGCATCTCGAGGAGAAGCAGAGGAACTACGACAATGTCCTGTCACTCACGAGGATGATAGTCAGGGACTGCTCGAACTCGATAACGCTGCTGCACAAGCGGGATGCGAAGGGAGCGGAGGCGCTTCTCGCTAAGATAAAGTCAGATCTGAAAAGGCTCGGCGCGATGGACCGCGACTTCAAGAACCAGTCGTCCCAGGCATACCAGGAATACGCGGAGGCGTACTGCCTGCACGGCATAGTGAGGCGCGGAAACATACCGAGGATGAAGGAGCTAGGGATGGCCCCCGAACTGTACCTGCTCGGCCTGCTGGACGTGGTGGGCGAGCTCAAGAGGGAGGCCCTGGAAGAGCTGAGGGCAGGGGACTACGGACGCGCGGAAGAATACTACAGGCACATGACATCGATATTCGATTCGACGCGCGGGCTGAGGTTCCCGGATGCGGTCATCAGCGGATTCAGGAGGAAGCAGGACGTGGCAAGGATACAGATAGAGCAGACGGGCAGCGACCTCTCCAGCTATGCGTCAAGGTTTGGAAGCGGAAAGAAGCGCTGAGGCCTTCCTGAATACGCGGGACGAGGACGCGATAAGGTCTATCTCCTTCGCTATTGCGCTGCCGCTCGCTCCCTTCGATACGATATTGGCGGCCTTCGATGCCATCCCGTTCTCTACTATGAAGCGCGCGAGCATGAATATCCTGTCAGACAGCCTCCTGTTCTCGTACTTGCTTATCGCCGCCTGGGCTACTCCGAGCCTCGCGGCTATGTCGCTCTGGTTCATACGGCCGCTGCGCCTGAGCTCGATTGCGACAGCAAGTCTCGATGCGGGTATGGATATCCTGGTGAGCCTTGCGCAGTCAGCGTACAACCTGCCACACCCCAATCATTCTATTCCGAGCGAATCCTTGAGCTTGCCGAACAGTCCGGACTTCGACCTGGGCGAGGGACCCTTCGGTTGCTGTGGGGCGTAGTCTTCGTCGCCGCCCTTCGGCTTGCCCTTCTGCTTCGCCTCGATGATCATGCGCTTCTGCGCCTTCTGGGACTGCTGCGAAGGCTGCTGTTGCTGGGGCTGCTGCTGAGGCTGCTGCGCCTGCCTGAACGGTATGATCTTCTGTATCCCGCTCACGGCACTTGCGGCCTTCCCTGGCATTGATGAGCTTCCGGCGAATCCTGATATTATACTGCTGTATTCGGGCCTGCTGACCGTCCTTATGTCAAGCACCACCACGTTGGTCCCCGCGTCGCGCGAGGCGGCCACGTACCTCTGGCTGTCGCAGAAGTATGCCCTCATGCCCTGCCTCTTGTTCGCGTCTATCGAGGCGTTCACAGGATCGGCGGTGACCATGAAGTAGAGGTCGTATGCGTCCTGCTGCGCGGCTATCTCGTCGAGCATCTCGCGGTAGCTCCTTGCACGCTTGTTCGAAATTATGGGCGTGGCGCCGCTGGCGCTGACGATGTTCGAGACGCTTATTGCCGCTTCGGGCGATTCTGCGAGTATGTATGTGCGCATGTTAACACGTTCAGTTCCGGCATTCGGCAAATAGGAATTTTGCAAAATGGTTATTAATCCTTTTGATTTGATATTAATAAGAACAGGTGTTTGTTTTGAGAGGAAGATCAACGTTAGTCACATGCGAATCCTGCGGCAGGGCGGTGCCGAGAGACAAGGCAGTCATATACGAGAAGGCGATAAGCTTCAACACGGAGCTCAAGACAGCCAACGACGTAAGGTTCTTCGAGAGGAGAAAGGTATACTACTGCATAAGCTGCGCGAAGCACAGGGGAATATTCGAGATAAAGAAGAGGGACGCGATAAGGAAGGCTGCTAGAAGGGGAATCTGATGGCTATGGACCCTGATGAGGATCTCCTCATATTCAGGGAAAGGAAGAGCCTTAAGAAGAAGGGCGCGAAGGGAGCGCCCGCCAAGAAGGCAGTAAAGGCGCAGCCGGTTGAAGAGGCAGAGGAGGAGGCCGAAGCCCAGCCCCCGCCCATCACAGTCTACAAGAACCCTGGAGAGAACGAAGTGGAGGAGGCGGAGGAGTTCGAGGTGGGAAAGGAGCTCACCGAGAGGAAGGGCAGGCTTACGAGATCCGAAGAGGAAAGCGTGGACGCCGCAAAGGGCATGTACTGCGTGTGGCACCCGTGGAGAAGCGCCTATGCAATATGCAACTACTGCCACAGGGCGTTCTGCTTCGAGGACATAGAGGAGTACAACGGCTCGTACTACTGCCTGGAGGACATAGACAAGGTTGGCACGAAGTACTCGGATACGATTACGGCGAAGTACGGCAACATAAGCATGATTTCCGCGGCGCTGTTCATAGCGGTGTTCGCGCTCTTCCTGTACTACAGCTACTCGCAGCTCTTCTACATAATAGGCTACGCGAACCAGGTAGGCTTCTTCACTTTCATGTCCAAGGCTACGCTCGTCTACTTCATGGTGCTCGGCGAGGCGCTCTTCTCGTTCATCGGCCTGCTGGCAGCGGTGCTGATACTCATCAATTCGCCGAAGGGCTTCATCCTCGGCATCACCTCAGGCGTGTTCATGGCTGCGATCTCGAGCTATGAGTACCTGAGCACCGGCACGCTGTTCGTGGCGGTGCTGAGCGCAATAACCTTCGCGGCTGTGATTTCGCTCACGTACTCCAGGGTGTATTACACCAGCGATACACAGCAGGCGCCTTATGAAGCGAACGACGTGCAGGTCGAATGGCCTAGCGCCGGAAGGTTCTGACGGCAGGACCACTCTGTTTTTGTGCTGCCACTAATGGAATTTGGAACGGACCGAGCGCCTGCGCCGCGTATCTCTTTTTTGTCTTTTTGCGTCAGGCTTTCAGGGTTTCCAGCGTCCTTGTCTTGTACCTTCCCCTCCTTTCTATAGCCCTTAGCCTGGAAAGCGTGCGCTCCGCGTCTGCGCAACTCCTCCTGTACGCGGATTCCACGATCGCGTAATCCTTGGGCTCTATCGCCCTTTTCATGAGTATCAGGTCCATCGCCTTGTCTTCCATCGAGGGCGAGGTGGTCGCGAGGCCGAAGTCTATGACGCTGGCATGGCCCTCACTGATCATTATGTTTGCAGGGGTGAAGTCCCCATGAGCCACTCCCGCGTCGTGCAGTTTAGCTGCGATTATGCCTACCTCGCGCATTATTCTACTTACCTCATTGTCTTTAGGTGTGTATCTTGAGAGAACAGTGCCATCTATCTCGCCCATCACTATCTCGTATTCTGCGACCATGAGCAGCGCTGGCGACCTGACCTTTGCGTCGTGCGCCAGCGCCAGCGCCCTAGCCTCGTTCCTGGTCCTCTGACGCCTAAGCGATATGTCTATGCGCGGCTCCCTGTACGCCTTGCTTGCCCTCCTCTTCAGCACGGCGCGCTCCGACATGAACTTCGTGATGTATATAGTCGCTTCCGCGCCTTCGCCGATCTTCTTCACTGCCAGGTCACCCTCACGCTGTCTATCCTGTACTTCTGGTCGATAGTGCATGCTGCAGCATTCTGCTTAGAGCCTGACGCATGCATCTTTTCCGCGACGAGCGCGATCATCGCGCCATTGTCTGCATTGTACTCGTTCGGAGCCACGAAGAATCTGGTCCCGTGCGATTCGGCCATGGTGCGCAGCATTTCCTGCAGGCGCCTGCTCTGGGCGACGCCGCCGCAAAGCGTTACGTCCTTCTTCATGGTCAGGAAGAGCGCCCTTTCCATGGCCTCGGTGAGCATCGCGAACGCCGTCTCTTGCATCGAGTACGCTATGTCACGGATTGAGTGGCTGCCAGAATGCAGGAGCTTCGAGGCATTGGTCAGCAGGCCCGTGAACGTGAAGTCCATTCCCTTCACGCTGTACGGCATGTCTATGTATCTGCCGCCTTCCGCGACCTTGGCGACCGTGGAGCCCCATGCCGGAGTCAGCTTGGCTTCCCTCGCGAAGTTGTCTATCATGTTGCCCACGCCGATGTCGAACGTCTCGCCGAGCACCTTGTAATGCAGGTATGGAGTTGCATCAAGCGCGACTATCTGCGAATTCCCGCCGCTTACGTATAGGGTAAGGGGGTCTCTTGAGTTGAATAGCTGCTTCGTTATCTCTATGTGCGCTATCGCGTGGTTCACCGGATACAATGGTATGCGGTGCTCTGCCGCGATCGTCTTTGCGGCTACCTGCGCGATGCGCAGGCAGGGGCCTATTCCCGGACCCTTAGTATAGCCTATAGCCTCGATGTCCGATGCCTTCAGCCCCGCCTCACCCAGCGCCTCCCTGATGACCGTGCGCACGTTAGTCGCGTGGAAGTCCGCAACCTTCATAGGTATCATGCCCGCGCTCCCAATCTTGTACATCTCCTTAGCGTTGGCTATGATCCTGCCATGCTCGGATATGCCTACGCCGAGAGTGTGGGCGCTGCTCTCTATGCCGATTACAGCCATTCCTGCACCAGAATAGAAAATTAGTTCTACTGCTTTAATACTTTAACGTGCAGGTCAGGCAGCGACGTCTATGGCCGTTTCCGCATACCCTATGCTTACGAGAGCGGCCTTCGCCTTCAGCTTGTGCTCGCCCTGAAGTTCTATTATTCCCTCGTCAGCCTTGAACGTGCCGCCTGTCGCGAGCACCCTCTTTATGCTCTTCGCGGTCTGCTCGAGCTCGCTCGCAGGTATGCCTTCGATTACGGTGACGTACTTCCTGAACTTGGCCTTCTTCGTGTATATCCTTATCTTGGTCTCCGTTTCCCTTTCTAGGACCTGACATACACAGATTTCCTTGGGCAAGCCGCACTTAGGGCAAATGTCAGCCATTTACTTGCTCGCACCCCTTTCGTTTAGCACCGTCTTTATCCTGGCTATGGTCCTCCTGATCTCCTTTGCCTTGACTACCTTGCTGGAGACACCCGTGGAGGCCACCTTGCTCCTTTCTATCTGCAACTCAAGGATAAGGTCTTTCATCCTGTTCCTTAGCTCGTTCTCGTTTAGTGCCTTTATGTCCTTTATCTTTATGCAAAACACCTGTCTGTCGTGTTAATCTGTTTAATGTTTCTAATATTAAAGCCTTTTGCATGATGCGCGTGAATTCGCTGCATGGACTGTCCTGCGTTTTAATTGCTTGCACATATTGCCATTTGGCACCTAATGATTCAGAAAGATTTAAAAGAAAGAAAGCAAGTATTAGTAAATTGCCAGTGGAGGAGATCTAAACCCATCTGCCGGAAAACGAGCGATATGATCCGTATGGCAAACGCAAAATTCAAGACGACCAAGGACATAAGCATCCCTGACAAGCTTATCGACCAGGTAATAGGCCAGCAGAGGGCCGTGGATATAATAAAGAAGGCTGCCAGGCAGGGAAGGAACGTGCTTCTCATAGGCTCCCCAGGAACCGGCAAGACCATGATGGCGCAGGCAATGGCGGAGATGCTGCCTGCTACAGAGCTCGAGGACGTTCTCGTTTACAGGAACCCGAACGACGAAAACATGCCAATCGTTAAGGCGGTAAAGACGTATCCTGAAGGTAACGCGCAGGACAAGAAGAACGAGGCAGGGCAGGGAAGGCAGTTGCTCATGAAGGAGAGAATGAAGGGCAAGGCCAACATAGGCATGGGGGGCTCGATCGTGACCCCGATAGTCCTGGTACTCGTGATAGTACTCTTCGCACTCTCGCTTAGCGGATTCTTCAGCGGCTACGAGATAATCGTGCTCGCAGCGCTCATACTAGGAGTCATGATATTCGGATCTATGGTGCTTTTCATAGGCGGTCTCACGAAAAGGGGAGGCATGCCAGGCATGGGTGTGGACCTCAGCGAGCCGAAGCTTATCGTCGACAACACCGGCATGACGCATGCGCCTTTCGTTGACGCGACGGGCAGCAAGGCAGGGGCGCTGTTCGGCGACGTTCGCCACGATCCGTTGCAGACAGGAGGTCTCGGCACACCGGCGCACCTTAGGGTGGAAAGCGGAGCCGTGCACAAGGCGAACAAGGGCGTGCTCTTCATAGACGAGATATCAAGCCTCGACATGAGGGCGCAGCAGGAATTGCTGACGGCGATGCAGGAGAAGAAGTACCCGATAACAGGGCAGAGCGAGATGAGCTCCGGCGCGCTTGTTAAGACAGAGCCCGTGCCATGCGATTTCATACTCATAGCTGCGGGCAACATGCAGGACATACAGCAGATGCACCCTGCACTGAGGTCAAGGATAAGGGGATACGGATATGAGGTTTATATGGAATCCACCATAGACGACAATGCGAAGGACGAGGAGCTGTTCGCAAGGTTCGTGGCCCAGGAAGTGAAGAAGGACGGAAAGATACCGGAGTTCGACAAGGAAGCAGTGGATATGATAATAGAGGAGGCGAAGAAGCGCGCCGGAAGGAAGGGCAAGCTTACCCTTATACTCAGGGACCTCGGCGGAATGGTCAGGGCCGCTGGCGACCTGGCCGTAGAGCGCAATAAGAAGATGGTCGGGGCAAAGGAAGTCGTTGACGCGAAGAGGCTCGCGTCTTCGATAGAGGCCCATATCGTAGACCAGGAGATAGACTTCAGGAAGGACTACAAGGTATTCCACACGCGCGGATTCAACATCGGCAAGGTGAACGGCCTCGCGGTGATAGGCTCTGCGTCATCAACCCTTGCGGGCATAGTGATACCGATAGTGGCCGAGGTCACGCCTGCGAGCTCCAGATCTGAGGGCAAGTTCATACCGACGGGGAGGCTCGGCAAGATAGCCAACGAGGCAGTTAAGAACGTTTCCGCGGTGATAAAGAAGCACATAGGCAAGGACGTCTCCAATTACGACATGCACGTCCAGTTCCTGCAGACATACGAAGGCATAGAGGGCGACAGCGCAAGCATATCGATTGCGGTCAGCATACTCTCCGCGATGGAGAACCTGCCGGTGGACCAGTCCGTAGCGATGACAGGGTCGCTGTCGGTAAGGGGCGCCGTGCTGCCTGTAGGCGGCGTCAGCGCGAAGGCCGAGGCGGCGATAAACGCGGGCATGAGGAAGCTAATCGTGCCGGCGGGGAACATAGATGACATATCGCTTCCGAAGAATATGCTGAAGAAGATAAAGGTAATACCGGTAAAGACGTTCGCCGATGTGCTGCACAACTCGATAAAGCCGAGCAGCAAGCGCGACGCGCTCATACGCGAGCTGATGAAATATGAGAAAGGCTGAGGCAACAGGGAAGGCGGCCCCGGAAGGCTCCGGCTCCGACGGCAAGAGGGACGCAAGGGCGGAGCTGAAGGGACTGGCAGATGATATAATCAGCTCCATAGACAGGAAGGAGAACCCGAAGATAGTCACGACCACCAGGACGAAGTCGAATGTCATATATGACGACAAGGAGGGCATACTCAAGCTCGGCGACTCCACAGAAGAGAGGACGTTCGTCAACGTGGGCCAGGCGAAGAGGTTCATGCAGACCATGGCAGTAGCAGCGAAGTGCTACAAGTTCGTGACAGAGAACCTCCATACGAGCATCAGGGGCCTCTTCTACCAGCTCAAGTACTCGCTTGGAGAGGATATAGACGAGAACATATTCAACGAGCAGGGGGAATCCAACCCTCTCATCGAGGACCTCGAGGTTGCTCTAAACGTGAAGAGGGAGGACCTCAACCTGAACGCCACGAGGAAGGGGATACTCGCGGGCAACATGAAGGTAATGGACAGTTTCGGCGACGAGCGCCTCGAGATAGACACCGCGAGGCTCGGCAGGAGCGGATGGGCGATACCTAGCGACGTCGACAACGACATAGAGTTCGTGGATGTCAAGGCGAAGTACGTGCTCGTGGTGGAGAAGGACGCGATATGGCAGAGGCTCAACGAGGACAAGTTCTGGCAGAAGGAGAACTGCATACTCATATCGCCCCAGGGGCAGGCGACGAGAGGCACGAGGAGGATAATAAGGAAGCTGTCTGACATGGGGCTGCCGATCTACGTTTTCAATGACGGCGACGCATGGGGCTGGTACATATACTGGACGATAAAGACGGGCAGCATAAACCTCGCGTACATAGGCAGCGACATAGCGACGCCGAGCGCGAGGTTCATAGGTGTGACGATGTCTGACCTCGAGAAGTACGACTTCCTCAAGAAGATGACCATGAGGGCTTCTGAGGTCGACGTCAAAAGGGCGCAGGAGATGCTCGGCTACCCGTGGATAAGCAAGCACAAGGAATGGGTGGATGAGCTGAAGAAGGTCATAAAGACAAAGATGAAGCTCGAGCAGGACACGCTGCAGGGGCCGAGGCTCACGTTCATAGACGACTATATCCGCGAGAAGATAAAGAACAAGGATTACCTGCCGTAATCCGATGGCGTGCGCTAGATGCGCACGACCGGCGAGAGGTTGAGTTCAAGTGCGGACAGCGTCCTCTCCGGATTGTCGTAGTAGTCGCGCACAAGCTCGCTTATGCTCTTCATGTCCTTCCTGCCGAGCTGGTTCATCTTCTGCAGTATTGCCGCGCGCACCTCCTCTTCTGCAAGTATGTCTGCGGGAGGAACGCCCGTCGCCTTCGAAAGGCTGTCCCTGTAGGTTACGCTCGGGAGTATTGCGGATCCGGCGCGCGTCTTGTAGTCGAACTTGTACAGGTCCGACAGCAGGACCTGTGACTCTATCCCTGATATCTCTGATATCTCTATTACCTTCCTGACAGGTATGCCGTTCTCGTACACTACTCCGGTGTTTATCAGCGCGTCTATGACCGGCACTATGTCTTTCGGCACGTTCATCGGCGTGTGCTCCAGCCTGTTGATTATATCCCTGCCTGATGATGCGTGTATGGTGCCCATCGCTATCTTGCCGATGTTCATAGCGGTTATCATGTCGTTCGCCTCTTCGCCGCGCACCTCTCCTATTATTATCATGTCCGGCCTCATCCTGAGGGCGTTCTTAACGAGGTCGACCATCGGCATCGAGTCGCTAGTCTCCAGCCTGACGCAGTTTTCCTGTGTCCTGGTATCGAGCTCGTACGTCTCCTCTATGGTTACGATCCTCTGCTCGGGCCTGAAGAACGAGAACATCGCGTTGAGCAGGGTGGTCTTCCCGGAGGCGGGCATGCCGCCTATGAGTATGTTAGCTGGCCTTATCTTGAATCCATCGACATAGAGCCAGAGCCTCGCGGCGATCTGGTAGTCTATCTCGCCGGCGTTGATCAGGTCTATTATGCTCATCGGGTTGCTCTTGAAGTTCCTGATGGTTATGTCATAGCCGAGCGGCGAGGCGATTATGTTTACCCTGCTGCCTGTAGGCATGTGCACGTCCATTATGTTGCCTCCGGAGCTCTCGTTGGTGGCGTACAGCTTCATCTTGTTCACGAACTTCTCGAGATCCGCAGGGCTCTCGAACTTCTTGTCGAGCTTCTTCTGGCCCTCGCGGCTGTCGTACACGAATATGTTCTTCGTGTTGTTTATCATAATATCCTCGATGTTCTGGTCTGTGAGCAGGGGTGCTATGTCCCCGAAATCCGACATGTCCTTGACGATCTCGTCGATCTTATCGCTGCTTATCTTAGGGTCGATGCTCTTCGCGGCGATGCCTATTAGCGCCCTCCTCTTGTCGTCGTCCACTATGGTGACGAACTTCCCCTTGAGTTCCTTCGTTATCTTTGCTTCTAGATCTGCAATATAACCGTCCATCGGATCATTCTCTCGTGCCGCCTTTAGTCCTTCGGCCATAGATTAAGCGAAGAGAACCTATAAATCAATTTTTGTGGTGGGTCGCGCAGGCAGGGAGGCTTGCGGCAGAAGTAATATAGCAGTAAGAATAAGGCATTGCGGCTGGGGTCTGGCTCATTCAGGAAGCACCGAGTCCACAACGTACTGCGGCGTATATCTGACAAGCGCATCGTACGCCTCGCCGGTGCCCAAGTAGATTACAGGCACGCCAGTTGTGTGCGCGATCGATATCGCCGCGCCGCCCTTTGCGTCGCAGTCCATCTTCGTGAGTATTATGCCGTCTATCTTGACGTTCTTCGTGAATTCCAATACCTGGTTCTCTATGGCGTTGCCGGATGTGCTCTCGCCGACATATATGGTCAGGTCTGGCTTCGCCACCCTTACCATCTTCGAGATTTCTGCGAGCAGGTTCTTGTTCGTCTCCTGCCTGCCGGCGCTGTCTATCAGCACCACGCCTATGTCATGCGCGCCAGCATAGTTTATCGCGTCGTACGCGACGCTAGCGGGATCGGCGCCGTATTTGCTCTTTATGACTGGAACGCCTATCTTCGCGGCATGATATTCGGTCTGCTCTATCGCTGCGGCCCTGAACGTGTCGCTTGCCGACAGTACAACCGAGACGCCTTTCTTCTTCAGCGCGTACGCCACCTTGCCTATCGTCGTGGTCTTGCCGGTGCCGTTGGGCCCAAGGAAAAGTATCTTGACGGGCTTCTCGCCTGCTGAGATCTTCCCGTTGATGAACGCGAATATGTCTACTCCTTCTCCGGCGCTGCTCAGGACGTCCATCAGCGAGGCCCTTACTTTCCTTATAAGCTCCGACTCGATATTCTTAGAGGGTATTCTCTCCTTCAGCTTTTCCTTTAGGTCGTCCGTGAATGCTGTCGCCGTGCTGAATGACACGTCGGACTGCAACAGCGATGTCATCATGGCGTCGCTGAACCTGTCTATGTCAGAATCGCTGAGACGCACGGTGCCGGAGAATACGCCCTTGAGCTTCGTAATCTTTGATATCTTAACGTCCTGGTGCTCTTCCCTTTCTTCGGTATCCTTATGCGCAGGCGCCTCGCCTTCCTCGCCTGGCTTGTTAGCGCCCTCCGTGATTATAGGCTGCTGGACCTCTTCCGCCTTGTAAGCCCCGCTCTCTACAGTTGCGCTAGGGGACTGCGGCTCGGTTTCCGCCTGCGCCTCTTCCTGCGCCTCTTCCTGAACGGCTTCTTGCACGCTTTCCGGCTCTGTCTCCTTTTCAGGTACCTGAATGAGTTCTTGCGCCTGTTCTGGTTCTGGGGGGGCTTCCTGCGCCTCTTCCTTCTCGCGCTTTACTGCCTGCTTTATTGCATCCGACAGCTTCTTTTTTATGCCTTCAAACATCTATCGCACCGTTTCGCGTTTCACGTTTTACGCGGTCATGTGTGCTGTACCAGCTCGTTGAGCCTGTAGGATATCTCGTTTATGGACTTCTCGGCGTTCCTCTTTGCTGCGGTCAGCTTCTCTATCTCCTTGGTGTACCTTGCGGACCTCTTGTCAAGGAGCGCCTTGGCACTCTCGATGCTCATAGAAATAGTGTAGGAGGCGCCTATCGGCACAAGTACGTTCTTGTCGTCGCTTACCTTTCCGGTGGCGTAGAACCCCGAACCAGCAGGTATCAGCGATTCCTTGCCCTTCAGGCTCTGCATGCTGCCCAGTATCTCCTTCGTGTTCGCCGCTCCGGCATATACGGCAGTGAGCTCGTCGAGCTGCTGCGATAGTATGTAGTACTGGTTCTGGTACATCTGCTGCACGTACCTGAGCTCGTCTATCTCCTTCGATATGTCGAACTTTGTGCCAGTCGTGTTCCTGTTTTCGGCCATGATTGTCATCTCGATCTCGCGCGCTTACGCACGCAATAGCATTTGTCATGCGCATTTATTACGCTTATTATTCATGCGCCCTCTAGCGCGTTGGCTATCCTTGCCATCTCGTAGCCGGTAGTCATCTCGCCGAACAGAACGGCGCTTGAATTGGCCAGGATCGACAGGCCTATGCTGAGCGCGCCGGTGCTAGCAGTGCTACGCACCGGCTCCAACTTGGTCAGCTCCTTCACCCTTTCCATCTCGTCTTCGGTAGACTTGTTGTTCAGCACCACGCCCTTGTTAGTAAGTATGTTGTTGGCCCCAACTGTCTTGAACCCGCCGATTGACATTTTCACGGTTTCTACACCGAGCGTGTCGCCTATTGCTGTAGCCTCTTCCGTGGTGTAATTAGGGTTTATTATCGCAATGTGGTCGTTCGTGAGTATGTTGTTGCCTATCGCATTGAGCCTGCTCTTGAGCACGTCTGCCCTTATGCCCAGGCCCAGTTGCCTCACCGTGGACCTTTCCTCGTCGCTCGCCACCTCCGAAATCAGTATGCCGTTGGAGTTGGCCCTGCACCATATGCCTAGCATGTCCGACTCGTATATGGACATCCTGATCGGCTTTGCCTTGAGCTCTTCCGAAATCCTCTTCTCGGCTTCAGAGCCGAGGTTGCTGCCCAGGAATACGAACTTGTCAGTAAGGGACGCAAATGCGCCTACGGAATCGTTGCCCTTTATGTTATGCTTATACACGTCCATTTCAGCACATCGGCACATGGCCGCGTTGAGAATTAAGTGTCAGGGCAAGTACGGCGCGCTCATTTCTTGGGCTGCGCAGGCGCCTGTGGCTTTCTTGTCTCAGGCTGCTTGCCGTTTTTCTTGCCGTCTGGTGAGGCTGCCGGCTTCTTCGCATCCTTTTCGGCATTTGCGGCAGGGGCCGTAGCTGGCTTGCCCTTCACCGGCTTTGCGGCAGGCTGCACGGCCTGCTTGGATGCGTCCTTGAAGAGGCCCACCTTAGCTATGCCGTCCGTTATATCGACGTTCACCTTTACGGGTGTCATCGACTTTATGTAGTGCTTGAACATCATCCTGTTAAGTTCGTCGCTTATCCTGACGTTGGCCTCATCGGTCTTCGTGTAGTGCGCTATCCTCTCGCGCAGGTACCGCATTCCCCTCTTTATCCTCTTCGTCCTGGGCTGCGTCGACAGGTACTTCCTCAGATTTATTGTCATTATTCTGCTTGCCATAACATCACGCTTGTTCTATGCATTCCACGCCTTCTTATGGCGTCACTTCTGCGTCAGCCTGAGCTTCTTGCTCCTCCATTGCCTGCTGAACTTGTTGCTGGATATCTTCTTGTGGGTCCTCACTACCACGAGCACGGGTATCCTCCTTGACTTCTTCTTAGCCTTAACAAGCATCCTCTTCTTAGTGTTCGATTTCTTCGACATATCATCACTTTATCTGTTGCTTCACTTCCTCTTAAACTCTATCTTCGTATCCGGCCTGTACGTGAGCCTTGTGATCAGGTCCTTGAGCTGCGCGTTTGTTACCTTAGACGTGAGCCTGTTGCTCTGCGCCAGCGATATTATGACGTTGACCAATTGGTCGTATAGCTCCTGATTCGTGAGCTTTATGTTCATGACGCGCTCATATGCCTCGTCGTCCAGAAACTTCTTCAATATCTCCTTCTTCTGCTGCTCCAGTTGCTGTGCCTTTATCAGGTCAGCCATTCTCTTCCTGTATCTCTTCTCCTCTTGGTTTTCTTGGCCCTCTTCATCACTCATCGGGCTTCACTTCTTGGACATCTCGGAGCTTATCTTGTCCAGGAACGACTTTCCCTTCGGAGTTATCGTCCTGCCGGTCTTCGACTTCTTGACGAACCCCTGCTCCTCAAGAGCCTGGAGCGCATCCCTTATTATGCTGCCTCCGGCCTTCTCCGTGTGCATATGGTGCACCACGTGCTGCTTCTTGCTGCCGTACTTGGACCTCAGCCTTTCCACGCCGACAGGTCCGTTGAGATAGACCTGCCTGAGTATCGATGCGCTTCGCATGTACCAGAAGTCCGGGCTCTGCGGGACCCTCTCCCTGCTGACGCCGCTCTTCACGAAAGATACGTATTCCGGTACCTTCATCTTGTCCTTTAGCCTCTCGGCTGCGAGCTTTATGAGCTCCGAGCCATTCACTTCGTATACCGTAGACATGGAATGCACGCTTGATTTATCTGACTTTTACTATATATTCGTATCCGAAAGCCTTCGGATAGCTCAGGATATAGTGCTTATTATTAGACCAAAAGCATATTTAATGTTTCTTATGGAGGAGGGAGCACAAGGTGTACGCTCCGGACCGAGATTGGGACAAAAGTCCACTTTCACACTTTCGTTAAGTTGTCCTTTTCCTTAGTTATTATTACATAAACCCGTCTGCCGATATATCGTCTGGGTACATCCGCCTTGGCCGATGTTCCGATTGGCGTCACCGTTCGTTCCAAAAATCCCTCTATATGTTTTTCTGTAAATGAAAGGTTTCCTTTCTTAAGTTCTATCTTTCTAGGCATCTAATCCCTCAGTAATAGTTATATATAGATAACTATAAATACTTTCCCCTTTAATATTATTACTATGGCAAAAAACAAAAGGTTAACGAATAGGCGATTCAGAAGGTTCTGCCGCGAATTTAAGGCACTTTCAGACATGTATTCGAAATCATGCAGTGTTACTGAAACTGACTGGAGGAAATACGAGAGGGATTACGCAGAACGCGTAAGATACGTCGGAAGAGAACTCAACAGTCTGAGTAAAGAGGCAATAAGTTTTATAAGGGCAGAAAAGTCAAATTTAGGAAGGCCGCAGAAGTTGCGACTTCAACAAAAAGTTGTCGCGCTCCTGTTGAAGTCAATATTCGAAAAGCACAACCGCCCAATGGCAGGATTACTTTCGCTATTCGGCGCATTTCTCGGAATCGAGGTGAGTTACAAAACCATAGAGAGGTTGTACTCTGACGAAATGGTTCAGATGGCGCTGCATAATATGTTTATCCTGACGATAAGACAGCGATGCAACAGGATTGTGGACACATCCGGAGACGGAACAGGGTATACACTGACTGTAACAAAACACTACAGGACACAGATAGACAAGGAAGGTTACAGAAAATTCGTTTATTCCTTCAATCTAATGGACATAAAGACAAAACTATATGTTGCATGGGGTTCTGGAATCAGATCTGAGAAGGAAGCATTTGAAGATGCAATGAAACGCCTTGAAATAATATGTAAAGAGGCGGGAATAGTAGTCGGAACTGCAAGACTGGACAAATACTACAGTTATCAGTCCACCCTGAAATATTTCGACGATAAAACCGTACTTTACATACTCCCAAAATCAAACACGAGAATTAACGGCCCATGGAGGTGGCGGAACATATTTAAAAGAATGATGGAGGACCCGCTCTTGTACCTCATAGAATACTTCAAGAGGGAGAATTCGGAAAGCGGTTTTTCTGTTGACAAAAGGGCATTCGGATGGAAGATATGGCAAAAGAGGGGCGACAGAATCGATACTGCGATAGGATGCATTGCGGCACTACACAACCTTTTCAGAATGGGTTATGGTTGATTTTTGTCCCAGAGTCGCCCAGGCAGGTGAAATATTTATAGCTACCGCAAAAACGGAAGATTAAAAGCACGCAGCACTGCCGCGTGAGTCCTGATCAAAGCCTGGGCGGGAGCTCTGAGACCTTCCCGTCGCTCTCGACGTAGACCGCATCGGGAGTGCCGTCGTCATGCCTCCCACGTATCAGGAACCTGGAGGGAAGCCTTCCAAGGAACTCCCTGTCCTTCTCGACGAGATCGCCGTCTGTCCCGGCGTCCTCGGGGCGGAGCATCCTGCTGGCGTCGCCCCTTATCAGCTCGGCGTGCAGCTTCCTGTACTGTTCCGCTGTGAGAGCGACCTCGTCCCCCAAGTCGACGAGCACGTTTTCGGCTATGTCGGCCCTGGTGGCTATTATCTCCGCGAGCATTCCGAGGCCCACGGCCCCGCTGCCGTAGTACTGCATGGCGCCGCTGATTTTTCCATCGGTATTCTTATTCCTCAGCAGGCTTATCAGCGCAACGAACTGCGAGCTGGTGTAGGAGTTGCCGACCTGCGAGGGCAGGTCCAGTGCCTCGTTTATGTGCAGGCGCTCCACGAACGTGCCGAACTCCGGCTGCTTCCTGAGCCTCTTGAGCCAGTCCCAGTACTCTGATATCTCGCTGCTCTCGTCTATGCACTTCATGAGCTCCGAGTAGTTCTTCGGCCTCGCGGCGCGCAGCACCTCGTCGAACAGGTCGACAAGGTTCTTTCCGACTAGCGGGTCCCTGCCCAGGCTCTCGCGGAGCTGCATTGCCTCGAACTCCTCATGCCTCGAGTGCTTCATCTGGTGCTCAAAAAGGGCGCTCGCGAAGTATATGGCCTGCTTCGGGAAGGGCACGTGCCCCACGAAGAAATCCATTTCCGCGCCGGTCTCCAGCATGCTGCCCTCCATCTGCCACAGCACGTTGGCCGATATGTCCACATACACCTTCTCGGAAAACGCCCCGTACACCTTCGGTGTCGGCGACCCGTATTTCGTGAAATCCTGAAGCGGTATGTTGTACGCGCCGGTGTGCTTCGTCGGATCTATTACTATGAGCTTTGGCTCTGCGGTGACCCAGGAAAGCGTTGCCGCGCTGCCCTGCGTCGCCTCAGCGTTCTTCGCTTTCTTTGGATCGTACACCGCGGTGTCCGATGTGATGACTATCGCCGAGGTTCCGTTGCGCACGTAGACGCTATTGAGCGCGTCGAGCAGGGCCGCCCCGCCTCCGGCGCACGCGAACGTCTGCTGCATCGGCACCGAGTGCTTGAAGGCCTCTACGTATGCCCTGTACTTCTTCTCGTCCTCGGCGAGCAGCTTCGAGTACACCATGCCCAAAGCGGTCTCCACCTCAGGCCTCGAGTTGTCCGGATTGCTCTCCGTGGCGTAGTATATCCTCGAGAGGGGATTGCCGAAGAATTTCTTCCGCTCCTCTTCGCTGCCGTCTATGCTCTTGATGAATTTGTAGAGGAGGTTGGCATTCATCGTTATGTTCCCCTGCGAGAACGAGGGCAGCCTTATCTTTTCGTTGCCCAGCCCCTTCCTTATCTTCTCTGGATCCATGCCTATAGCCTTGCCGAGCTCGTCGCTCGTGACATACGTTTTTGGCGCTGTCAGGCCCATCCATTCTATCCCAACCCTGGGTTTGGTGCCGTTCATGTTAACCGAATCAGCATGTGTGCTAATATATATAAACAGCGAACCATAGGTAGACAATTGGCGAAGTAGGGCGGGTTCAAGGCGCGGCTATTGCGAAATCAGGGAGGGAACCTGAAGTCAGCGCAACGTTTAAAATAATCTTGCATTAATTATATTCTGCTTGTTGTGTGTAAAGCATCGCGCGATCGTAGTCTAGCCTGGTAGGACGCTGCCTTGCCAAGGCAGCGACCCGGGTTCAAATCCCGGCGGTCGCATTTCCTACTCGAATCTCTCAATCGATTATCTTTATCTGCTTCTTGTAGATCTCGTAGAAAAGCCTGGATATCTCCAGCATTGCACTGTTCGTCTCGGCTTCCAACTTCGATTTGTTCTCCAGCATTTTCGCGCGCTCCGCAAGCACGGAATCGCTGGACGAGGCTCTGGACATGAGCATGCGGATCTCGTCTTCGCACGACCTTATCTCCTCCTTTATCGAGTCCTGCTCCGACCTTATCGCCTTGATCTCGCCCACCAAGCCCGCAATGTCAGATTCCATTATCAGGTCTATGTGCGCTGCGATTCCCTCACTGTTCTTCATGTCTACCTTCCCCTCCATGATGCTCTTCCTCAGGCCTTTCAGGAGAGTCTGGAACTCTGCGCTCTCGGCCACATTCCAGCTCTTCGAATAAGGGTCCGTTACGTAATCGCCAAGCTTCGGCCCCTTTTTTGCGTCATGGTCGAACTTGCGCGATGCGCGCTCTATAGGCAGCAGCAGATCTCCCAGGCTGCTGGAGAGCCTGTCCGCATGCGAGGCCACCACGGACATCTTCCTGCTAAGCTCCGCCCTCTTCGTTTCCACTTGGGATGCTGAAGCCGATGCGCTCTCCTTTTCCCTTACGCTCACTTCCGCGTCGGATGCGTTCGCGGTCGTGTCGGAGATGGCACGGAGCTCCTCCCTGAGCGCTTGGAAGCGCGCGATCCTGGAATTGAGCGCGGCGTATTGCTTGAGCTGCTCCGCTCCCTTTTCCAATGTGGTGCCGAACTCCTTGACGCCCTTCTCTATGGCTGAGAACGCCTTCTTGAACGCGCCCATCTGCGCCGAGTAGCCCAGAACCACCAGCTTGAAGTTGGAGTTGATCGAAAGGAGCTTCGAGATGAACGACTCGAACGAGAGTTTCTCCCTCTGAAGCCTCTCGTATCTTGTCTCGTCGTCATTGCGGGCAAGCTCCTCCCTCAGCGACGCCAGCGCGTTCCTGAGCGCCATCTCATAATTGCGCTTCTGGTCGCTCGCCACCCCTACGCTTGTCCTTCCTATGTACTCCTCATCGGGAGTGCCGGTGTGCGAGCTGAGCGTTTCGATGGCGTGCGAGAACAGGTCTAGCCCTCTCTGCAGCCTGTTCAAGGAATTAGCGCCCTGCGAGACTGCCTTCTCGGTATCGTGCTCGAACAGCTCGCGCTGAAACGCTTCAAGCCTGTCCGCGCTTACTTCCAAGGTTTCCTCACGCCTGCCGAACAGCACCTTGCACCACCCACTTCACGCTTTATTCAGGTATTTTTCTCTCAAATGATATAATACTTTGCGGAGGCAGAGAGAAAGGGCCCGCTTTGTAATAAAAATGTGCCGCTGGCCGGATTTGAACCGACGACATTCCGGTCTTCAGCCGGACGCTCTTTAGTGTGGATAACGTACCATCCCACTGAGCTACAGCGGCATAATTCGCGCTATATTCTGTTTAGGCAAAATATAAATAAGCACCTAACGGGCGCTGCCTTTGCCCGCATCGCAGAGACCGTCATGCAATATATTCCTTCTCTGACAATGGGATTGCATGGCGCTGAACGACTGGAAGGAATTGGATCCCTACTCAAGCCTGGTCAATACCGGCACGATGGAGCCCAGGGCCTACCAGCTCAACATCATAAAGAGCGTGTTCCGGGGCAGCAACACCCTGGTGATACTGCCTACCGGGCTCGGGAAGACGCTGATTGCCATCTTCGCGATAGCCAAGGCCCTGTACGAAGGCAGGAAGGCGCTGATACTCGCGCCCACGAAGCCCCTCAGCGAGCAGCACTACGACTCGCTCGGGAAGATGCTGAACGTCGATCCGAACTACCTCGTGCTGCTGACAGGCAGCAGCATTGGCAAGAAGAGGAAGGAGATGGAGAAGGCCGCCAGGGTCGTCGTCGCAACGCCGCAGACGATCGCCAACGACCTCAAGGCTGGCCGCATGTCGCTGGACGAATACGGCATAGTGGTATTCGACGAGTGCCACAAGGCGGTCGGCAGGTATGCGTACACGTATGTAGCGAACGAGTGCAACGAGAGCGGCATTCAGATAGTCGGGCTCACCGCGTCGCCGGGAAGCGGCTCCGCGAAGATAAAGGCGCTGGTCAACACGCTCGGAATACGCAACATAGAGATAAGGGTGTCGAACGATTCTGACGTCGCGCCGTATGTCATGGGCAAGAGGACGAACACCATATATGTAGACATGGGCCAGACGATAAGCCAGATTGCATACCTCATCAAGCCTGCGATAAACGAGCATCTCTCCAACCTGTACAGCCACGGGATGAGCCCGTATGTTGACTTCGAGACCATGCCGAGGGGCAGGCTCATAGAGATAGGCAGGAGCATAGACAGGATAGAGGCGCAGAAGTTCAAGTTCATCAACCTGTTCGACTACATGTTCGTGCTGTACCTGTCGCATGCGTACGACCTTCTCACGACCGAGGGCATATATCCCTTCACGGCATACATGAAGTCCCTGCAGGAGAAGGAGAAGAAAGGCAGGGCGCTGAACAGCATACTCTCCAACAGGGATATTGGCGAGGCGATGCGGCTTGCCAACGAGGCGCTCGAGGCCGACGAGGAGCACCCCAAGGCGGCCAGGATCATGGAGATGGTCGGGAGGCAGATGGCCGGAAAGAGCGTGATAATATTCGCGCAATACAGGTCGACAATAAAGAGGCTGGTGCAGATGCTAAGGGCAAACGGCATAAGCGCGATGCCGTTCGTGGGCAAGAAGGAGGGCGTGACCAACGCGGACCAGAGGGATACCGTAGAGAAGTTCAGGAAGGGGGAGTTCAAGGTGCTTGTGGCGACATCCATAGGCGAGGAGGGCCTCGACATACCCGCTGTCGATGCTGTGATATTCTACGAGCCCGTGCCGAGCGAGATAAGGAACATACAGAGGAAGGGGAGGGCAGGTAGGATGAAGTTCGGTGAGATATACATCATGGTCACCAGGAAGACGAAGGACGAGAGGTACCTCCTCATATCGGCGATGAGGGAGAAGAGGATGAAGGAGAACGTCGAGATAATAAAGGAGCAGATTGCGAGAAGAGAGGCGAGGTCTGCGGGCGCGGCCGCGGGTGCGGACGCACAAAAGAGACTTTTCTGACGTCGTTTCGCGTAATCATTTTTAAAGTTTGTAGGTATTTGTATAAGTGATAGGTTGACCAGGTATACCAAGGGCGCCAGGACCGAACGAGAGCTCATAGACATGCTCCACAGCGCAAGCTACTCGGTGATGAGAGCCGCGGGCAGCGGGGTCAGCTCGCTCAGCCCCGACGTGATAGCGGTAAAGGACGGCGACGGCTACGCGTTCGAGTGCAAGGCGTGGGAATCCACCAGCCTGACGATAGAGCCCAACAGGTTCGAATCGCTGAAGGAATGGGAGAAGAACACGCACATGAAGACGTTCGTCGCCTGGAGGATGAACGGCAAGCCGTGGCTGCTGATAAAGCCCGAGGAGATGTCGTTCGCGGAGAAGAACTACACGATAACGCGGAAGAACGCGCTGAAGATAGGCCGTTACATCTCCATGCTGCTCTGATCTGTATGGATGCATCTGCAATACTGTATGACATATTCGTAAGCCTCCTTCTACTTGTGGACCTCGGCCTTGTGCTGCTTTCCGCAGGCATTTT
The DNA here is from genome assembly GCA_027365215.1 of Microcaldota archaeon. Lineage (GTDB taxonomy): Archaea > Micrarchaeota > Micrarchaeia > Micrarchaeales > Micrarchaeaceae > JAMCYG01. The sequence continues at coordinate 3,048 of DAHXNT010000003.1, read as the reverse complement.
CGACGGTACAAAGGGGAAACGCGGCACGGCCGAAGTAATGGATACCGGCCCGAAAACGCTGGTCATGATACCGTGCAGGGGCAGGGACATAACGCTGAAGGAGAACATCGCCTCGGCAATGCACCAGAGCTATCGCGATTACGATGCGGTTGCCATAGTAGACAGCATGGACGACGAGAGCATCCCTGTGCTTAGGGATTCCGGCATCGGCATAATGGTGTCTGATGGAGATGATGGCAAGGGCAGCGGAAAGGTAAGGGCGATAGCTACCGCGCTTGAGGAGAAGAAGGGGTATGGCATTTATGTGATACTCGACTCCGATGTCCATGTCGACAAGAAGTGGCTGTCGGAATTGGTCGCGCCCCTTTCCGATAAGGACACAGGAATATCGACTACCTTCCCGTACTTCAGGCCGATGAAGGGCTTCTGGAGCAGGATGAAGACAGTATGGGGATTTGTCGGATTGGGCCTCATGGAATCCGAGAGAACAAGGTTCGGGTGGGGCGGCTCCCTCGCGTTCAGGAGGGAGCTCGTTGACGGAAAGAGCGAAATGTCGTACTTCAAGAGTATGATATCCGACGACATAGCAATAACCAGGATAGCGAAGGCGAAGGGGCTCGGAATAGGATACTGCAGGAAAGCAGGGGCAACAGTCAACTGCGAGGAGAGCTTCGCGAGCCTGTGGGAGTGGTCGAACAGGCAGGCCGCGCTCTCGATAGCCGGAAACAGGAAGGTGCTCCACTACGGCTTGACCTTCTACGCGGCGAACATACTGCTCTTCCTTTCGGGGATAGCGCTAGCGCTGCTGTACACACCCTTCTTCCTCGTGCTGCTCGCGCCTTACGCGATAGGGCTTGCCAAGGCGTACCAGAGGTCGAGGGACGCCAGCGCAGGCACGCTCGTGGCTTTCACGCTGAGCCCTTTCATGTACATGGCGAACCTCATCGTTGCGAGCCGCATGAAGAGCATCACATGGCGCGGCAGGGAGTACGACATAAGCGGAGAATCTTCGCGCAGGTACGGGACTGCGTAGTCCGTCGGCGGATTGAAGGGCGGGCATCAGGTCTATAAATATTTCTTTTGTATTAGTAATGTAAGTAAGATGGATAGGATAGAGTGGTTGCGTGGCTAGGATACGAGGAGAGTACAGCGAAATGTCGTTCGTGTTGCACATGACGGGCAGCCTGATTTTCCTCGCCGACCTTTTCATAGCTTTCGGCGGCACTTACATAACCAGCCTGACTGCGTGGAACTCCGCGCTTTTGTGGGTGCCCCTGCTCTTCGCGGCGGCAGTCACCTCCTCTATAGTCCTGTTCATCATAAGCTTCGCTGACGTAATGTGGAGGGGGGCAAGGCTCTCGCACCTCAACGCCATGGTGGCGGCGGTTGCGGCAGTGACGCTATTGCCGCTCATGTACGGCAACAACTATTTCCTTGCAGCTACGGCCATAGGATTCGCCCTGCTGCTTGCCGGATCTGTGCGATACTGGATCATATAACGCGCAGTATTCCAATTTCATCGCATTCATATTTTATACATCAGACGTCAAACCCCTTAGTTAGCCTTAAAAAGCTTCCCATCGAAGGGTATATCAGTGGTAAAAATGGCAAAAAGCAAAGGAGGCAACAACATAGCTGCTTTCGTGCTTGAGCTGATAGGCAGCCTGATCTTTCTGGCTATAGCCTTCGGCGTGGTGCACGGACAGTTTATGAACAGCGGCTGGAGCGCAGCAAATCTATGGCTGCCACTGCTATACGCGGCTGCCGCCATCGGATCAATAAGCCTATTCATTCTCAGCTTCGCTAACGTCATGGGACGGGCAGCGATGGCGGCTTATGGGGCGATGTGCGCAACTATCGGCACGAGCTTCGCGCTGATAGCGCTTACGTATGGCAACACGTGGTTCATCGCGACGCTTGTTGGATTCGTGATATCCTTCATAGGCGCGTCGATAACCTACGAGGGCAAGAGCTAACGCTCCTGTCCGGTTCTTTCGTGCGCCACAATGGCGCACCTTTTCTTTCTTTTCTCCTTGCCTACGGAGCCGTGAGCTTGGGATTTAAAGTTGCTTGTTATTTCCGCTCCTTCGAAGAATAGATGCTCCCTTTGGGATTTGAACCCGAGTTCTGGGGTTGAAAGCCCCATGTCCTTGACCGAGTTTGCCGTCTTTTTCTAGCTTCGTCCTAGCACCTTAAAAACACCGAAACCAAACATAAACAATTCCAGCTTTCTGAACAGTAGCATTTCCCAAACAAGCTTTATAAGCACGCACGGTTCAGTTTCGCGCGTCCCTACCATCATTTTCTATCAGCCAAGCAAGTACTTTTGGATTTATCCTTATCCTTTTTGGTTCATTGTTTTTATCCATCTTAATCATTTGGTTGATTATTTTAAAAGGTTTTCCTTAGTATTAAGTCCACTTATCTTTATTTCATTATACTACCGATAATTCTCTATGCATTTGTCTATACTTTCTAGCTCGACGTCAAGTCTTTTTTTATCGAACGGCTTAATTTTTGCACCTGGTACTGGATGTAATACCTCATTCCTTGTTCTCGTAACAAAGTCTAAGGCATGTACAAAATCTTCCTTCTTAGTGAATTGGAAATCTTTATTCCCAACAAATATCGCTGAAAATTTCTCTATATTTGTTTTTATTATTGGAACACATTGACCTAAATCCAAACCAAGATACGCATTTTCCTTTCCGTTGATGCCCCTTTTACCAATGTTCTTGAGCGCTCTTTCATATGTTGTTTGGTCAACTACCCTTTTCAGCCATTCCTTATCCTCAGATGTATCACATTTGCTTTTTATTATTTCCTTTAGTTTTAACTCAAGGTTCCTAAATTGATCACTATATGGCTCCTCGATTATACCTCCAAATAGATTATCTGTTGTAGTACTCCTTATGCTTAATGAAAATTCATTCAGCATTTCCTTCCTTCCACCTTCGCTTGTAACTTTTAACCTTAAGCTTTTGAGCGCCCTGGTATCCGAGATTTCTAATATACTTTTCAGTGGATTTGTATAGTAAATAAAGTCCG
>DAHXNT010000039.1 GCA_027365215.1 Microcaldota archaeon | reverse complement strand
AACCCGCATTTCTGGCAGTAATATGCGTAGCCCATGTTTCTGATGGACGTGTCAGCGTTCTCAGAGCCATGGCGCAGCCTTACGAAGACGCGCATGTACGTGCGGTAGGTGAAGGACACCAACGGCTCTATGCCGAAGCCGAACGCGGCGGCCTGCCTCGCCACGTACCCAAGCAGTATTCTCACGCCTGTTTCATGGCACAGGTGGTTATGCATCGGCACGGCATCGTACAGCCTGACGCATGCGTTCTTCTTGGCGCCGCATAGCACAGCCGTATCGGTTGCGGTGACGAAGAGATACGTGCCATCCCTGCACATCCTCAGCATGTCGTGCATGTAAGGAGTTACCCCTCCGAAAGGGTCGAGATCTATTATGTCAAAGTGTTCGTCAGCCACATTCGCGAAGTGCTGTATGTCGTCATTGACTACCCTCCCATGCACCTTATTCGCCTTCATATTCGTCTTCGCGCCAAGGTATGCATGCCTGTTGATGTCGACCAGCGTCACATCCTTCACTGGAGTCTCGAGCGCATACCTGATACCCCTTATGCCAGTTGCGGCAGTGGGGTCGAGGAGCGTCATGCCTTTCTTGCCTATCCTCTTCACTACGGCTATGCTCAGCTCCCTCGACAGCCTCGCGTATGGGTTAAGGAACACGTCCTCGCTGTGCCGCACCGTGGCTTTCCCCTCGGAGTAGCTATTTCCCTTCCCTGTCTTCTTTACGGTTTTCAAACACATCCCCGTTCAGCAGTTCGCGCATCGCGTCGAGCAATCCATGCGCATATGATATGCAGGAGAATGAAGTGTCCGTATCCCCCTTTTCGAGGAAGCTCGACGAGTCGCTCCTGTACATCCTTGACAGCTTTAGTATGTACTCAATCCTTTTCAGTCTTGTCTCGCCCAGCCCTGTGTCCTTCTTCCTTTCCTCTCCGAGCATGGACTCGACGCTGCTGATGTTGTCGTCAAACATCCTGATGTCCTTCAGTATCCTATTAACGACGCCGCTGCCCCCTTCCATACTATGCACCAAGAATCCAGAAAACTTTATTATATAATCGATGGAAACATATAATGATATGGTGTCATGATGGCTGAACTCTGGAGTGACTATACTGATTCCGTTATCGGCGGCATAGACAAGAAGATAGGCAGCAAGTACGGCCTTTCGCTCAGGGACCTGCTTTCCGATCCCGGAAAGTTCTCCACGAAGCAGAACCTATCGACCACCATATCTAACCTCAAGGAGGAGGCAAGCGGCTACATAGACGCGCTGATTGCTTCGATGCCGGAGCAGGCGCATGAGTTCGAGAATGCAGCAGCCAAATGCGATTCTGTGTCTAGGCAGCTCTCTCAGGCGGTTACCCTTCAGTCGAGGCAGAACAAGGTACCTCTCATCAATCCCGCTACGGTGACCAAGGATGACACGAGAGATGAGATAATATTCATAAGCACGTTCGATCCCTCGGTTTCGGCGCTTATAGACAAGCTGCTCTCGCATGCATTCTACGTGGCGGACTACAGCTACAAGCTCAAGAGCTACAGCATAGCCAGCTGGCTCTTCAGCGGCCACAAGGACTACGTGATAAACGCGTATCTTCCCCCGAACGCCGTACTGACGGCCGAGATGGGCAGGAGCGAGCTCATAGACCTACTGAACACAGCAGAGGACTACTTGAAGGGGTCATAGCGTTTGAAGACGAAGACGATCAGCGTTGCCGTGGTGGGCACGCCTGGAACCGGCAAGAGCGTTTTCGCAAGGAAGCTCGCCAGCGCGACGCCTAATTCCTCAGTGATAGAAGTCAACGATGTGGCGAAAAGCATGCGCCTATTCGTCGGAACAGATGTGCACGGCACCAAGATAGCCGATACTAAAAGGCTTGGCGTAGCGGTCAGGAAGGAACTCGTAAAGCGGGCATCCACAGGCGAGTCCGCAACCGTTGTGGTGGGGCACCTTGTGCCATATCTGGGCCTGAAGTTTGATTTAGCGGTCGTTACCAGGTGCGGCCTCAAGGAGCTCCTGAGGAGGCTTGAGAAGAGGCATTACCCCGAACAGAAGATAAGCGAGAACATCCTCTGCGAGGCGATGGACTGCGTCGGCAGCGACATGATAGGCAGGGCCGGCGAGACGTACGAGGTGGCTACAGCTCAGGATTCGAAAGAGGTCATAGATTACATAGCCGATACCGCAGCGGGCAGAAGGCCGAAGAAGCCTAGGCTAAACGAGATAGACATGATGAAAGAGATGTACCAGCTGATAAAGGCGGGCTCGTTCGACTTCGGCGAAGGCAAAATAAGGAAAAGTAAAGTAAATCCTAAATCCTGAGAGTGGTCTTCTTCACGAAGCTCCTGTGCACGAGTCTTGCGCATTCCTCCGGCATTTCGGTCCCGAAGAAGAGTTTCGCTTCCTTCACGCGCACATGTGACAGCTTGCTTATCTCATTCGATCTCCTTATGCTTTCGAGCAGGCTGTGCACATTACTGTGTTCCGGCTTCTCAAGTGCCATTATCCTTTCGCCATCGAGGTACTTGTAAGACTTACTGTGAGCATCGGCGAACTTCTCGGCCGCGCCCTTCAGGAATACGCTCGGCCCCTCAATCGCGCGCGTGCCGTTGTAATGCCTGTTGACGAGATACGCGATAACCCCTATGCTGTCTTCCATGTCCTGGAGTGCTATCAGCGGCTCGAAGCCACTCTTCTTCATAAGTATCCGTATGCTCCTGTCGAGCCTCTTCAGCTGCTGCCACTTTATGTCGTTGGCTATGTCCGCAAGCCCAAACTCCAAAGTATAAAGCTCGCAGTCCAAGGACTTTATCAGCGCGGAGAGTGCGCGCTCCGGATACGCGTCGGAATAGCCCTCGCCGTAGAACGCGTCCTTCGTGGGCCTGTCGAGCAGCATCCTGGACGCCAGGATGAAACGGGAGAACGATTCGAGCGAAAGCGCCGCAGCGACGTTCCTGTTGCTGTCTGTCGGGTCGATCACGACAATCTCCTTTGAGAACTTCTTCACCAGCGCCGCAGCGGCATCGGAATGCGGCTCAACCATCGCAGATTCCTTCGGGTCTAGCACCCACGGGAGCCTGGCCGACGCCACGCTCCTGAGGAGCGCCTCGAATGAGCCATAGGTGTGTATGAGCAGTTCGCATAGGTACCCGGAAAAGCCCTCTATGCTTACCTCGGCGCCGTATATCCTGTGCGCCTTCAGGAACGCCTTCAGCACGCGCACCTCGTCCTTCTGCCTTTCAGTCAGGTGCGACAGTATGAACGCATTGTGCAGCGGCGTGCGGTCGACGGCAGTGCCCCTCTCGAGCGCGTTGCCTATCTTGTAGGCTGGGACTATGTCGGCATTCATGCCATTGACGTTTATCCTCGCATAGGGGTGCTGTGCGTACTTGACTGTGAAGGTTTCGCCCTTTTTCCTGTCTATTATCTTCTTCGCGATCTCTATCGTGCCATTCTCCATCTTCTTCTCGTCGAAGCTCCGCGGATAGAGAAGGAACATGTCTACGTCATAGCTGCCCTTCACCTGCGTGCCGCGCGCCATGGAGCCCACTATCACCAGCTCGGCGCCCTTCGGCATGAGCTTCTTGATTCTGGAAGAGATGCTGTTGGAAACCGCAATGGCCCCTTCTATCTCCTTCTTGGACGGCCTGACATCCTCTATTATCATGTCGACGACAGCCTTCAGCTTGCTGTCGGATGCCTTGCTAGCTTTCTTCACAATGCTGCCGGCGCGAGCCATAAAACCAACTGAATGTTGATTCTCGTGTAACATATAAATAACTTCTATAATGAATAATCTGTGCAAGGGCTCGTAGCGCAGTGGTAGCGCACATCGTTCGCAACGATGGGGTCGCGGGTTCGAATCCCGCCGAGTCCACAAAACCTCTTAGCAACAAGTTTTATCAAGAAGGCAGGCAGCCTCCAGAGGCAGGAACAAAAATATAAATTACTTGCAACAGGAAATATATCATAAAAGCGTAAAAGATGGGAGGAAAAACTGAGATAATAAAAAGTCCGCTCTGCGCCTTTAGGCGTGGGAGGAATCATTCCTTTAAAAGGCAATGTGATCCACATGGAGCAGTATGATAAGGAATTCTTGGACTATATGAAAACCAAGTATAAGCTTACGTTGGATGAAGCGACGAACGGCACAGAACAGCAGATAATAAAGTTTGCAGTTGCTTGGAATGTATGGAAGCAGGCTAAGAATACCTTCTACAAGAGAGAACGAGACAGCGTAGCTGTATTCATGTCCACGGATCACTCAAGGCTTGACTACATCCTTCAGGAATTTAGGAAGTCGAAAAAAGCAGGAGAAACAAAGCAGTTATTCCTGGAATTTAAGAATGGCATCGAGCGGCATATGAAGTGGGAGGAGGATATCCTATTCCCTATTGTCAAGCAGAAGTTGGGAGACGATTCTGCGATGATAGACGAGCTTCTATTGCAACATAACAGAATAAGGGATGACTTGAAAGGGATATCTGCAGGATTAAAGACCAGGGATGCAGCTCTTGAATCGGATCTGGAGCAGCTACTAGCAGGTCATGACAAGATGGAAGAAGAAGGCATATATCCATGGATCGATGATTACGTAGAAGATAAGGCAAAGAGAGAGGCATTATCCAGGATGGTGTGATACCGCAATGCTATGCTGTATTTCTACTTTTTCTGCCGATTATCGTGCGCCATATGTTAATCGCGTGTATCAGTACCGCAATTATTAATGCCGTCAGGCCTACGACGAGGACTGCGACGTCCTTCTGGCCCGTTAGTGCAACACCCTCAAATGCAATTATCCCTGCATTAAGGAGAACGTACTCTGGGATTATGGTCCTGTAACTTGCTCCGCTATGTCGTGAAACACCAGGTACAAAAATGTATGATACACCAAAAATCAGCTGTGTAACAAAACCATACAATAATAGTATGAATACTGGGTCACGTCCTATAGCCAATATGCCCGACAGGCTAAGAACAAGAAGTATTGTCCCCATCACGAAGTACAAAAATCCAGTGGCTATGTAAAGCCTTGCCATCTTACTCGTCGCAACAACATTGTCCATCATATGAACCAAGTATTCATAGTAGAGACGTTATTTATACGTTATATTTAGTCTTCTCACTTTCGCGCTCTTTGTAAGTTCATGAGGTTTCGAGTTAGTCGAGCTAAATATATGCCTGACGCTTATGCCTCTGACTAGAAGCGCATCTGCTATAAGAGACCTGTGGCATCTCCATGGCACTGCCTCCGCGCACATTATAACGGTCTGTCTTTTCTTTGCAAGCCCAATAAGCTCGGTGAGGCTCTTCCTAAACTCGCTGGTTTGCATATAATCTGCAAAGCCCCTGAACGATGCATTGTACCAGTATGTGTTTATGGAGTTCTTCAGTGGATGTCTGAGACCTCCTAATCCCTTCATGTGCTTGTAGCGTATATGGTGCCTTTTCAGACCCGCCGCGAGCCTTTTCTCGTTGAACTGGGGGTTAGCTCTTGATTTTGGTATGGTACGTATGTCTACTAATTCCTTTATCCCGAACGTATCTAGTACTTTCATAAACTCGCTAAGCTTACGTGTAGAATGGCCTACAGTGAAAATGATCAGCTTATTTTTAGCCATGCATCGCCGCCTTGTTTACTTCCCTCAGCTCCTTGATCCTGACCTGCGCTTCTCCCCTTATCGGGAAGTGCATCAGATATACTCTTGAGTTGTGAATATTCTCCTGCCAGCCAAACTTAAAGTCATTGCCTCCGGTAAATTTTGAATAAGTAACCTTTCCTATAAAGCAGACGACCTTCGGTTCATTTATGGAAATAGCCCGCAGGATTCTTTTCCTGCCGTTGCGCTCTTCTCCTCGCTTTAACTGGGATACATCGCGTGATGGCCTATCTATTATATTTGTGAAGTTCAGGTTGTAGACGGGCAGAAACCTTGTCTCATATATCCTCTTCAGCGTTCTGTCATTTTTTAGACTATTAAGATCCTCTTTAATCACGCCGGAACGGTTCAGCAGGTACCAGAACATCTTATTGTTTGAAAAAGGGACTCCCCTCCTGTACGATCCATAATGTGGGTTAATCCCTACAAACATAATCCTTGGCCTCTTAGATACCTTGTATCTGATCGTCAATATCGCCTAGGCAGATGGTTGCATAATCACTTGCTATACCCAGTTAACTCAGGCTATAAATATCTCCTGATAAAACTTTTGCTGATGAACTCGCGAGTAATTAATACCTTAAGAATTCCCCCAACCTCGTTGGGGGTTGTCTAGTCCTTCAGTAATAAACGCCTTCCCTGAAATATCCTTCTGACGGCAGCGTGCAGCAGGTCATTACTGCTGCCAATTTTCTGCC
>DAHXNT010000038.1:6132-6518 GCA_027365215.1 Microcaldota archaeon | reverse complement strand
ATCCTACAGGACGAGCGTGATGCAGGATGGTGTGTGTGCCGGATATCCGGACGCGCTGGGCAACGTCACGCTGGTTATACAGGCGCCTGACTACAACGTCACGGGCCAGTTAGAAGCCGTACTATACATGCTAAACAAGACAAGTTCAAACGGCATCTAGAGCTGAGCTAACGCGGTCGCAGGGCATGGTTGCTTGCGGCAGGCCTGTCTCACGGTGTGCTGGTCCCGGCATTGGGCCCGCCCTTCCGTACTACCCTTGACATGAACAGCCTGTATACGATGTAAAGCGCTATCGCGAATACGCCTATTCCTGTCATTATCACTACCGCGCTCTTCGCTGACAGCAGGTAGTAGCCGAACATCACGAGCACTATGTCATACACGAA
>DAHXNT010000038.1:0-6122 GCA_027365215.1 Microcaldota archaeon | reverse complement strand
AGAATAGCCGAAGAACGTCTTCTTAGGCATCTTTGCGAAGCCGGCGGGGAAGCTCATCACTGTCCTTATGACCGGAACTAGCCTGGAGAACAGCACCGCGGCCACGCCGTTGCGGTCGAACCACTCGTCGAACGCATCAAGGCTCTCCTTCTTCACATGGAATATGTGCAGGTGCCTGTATACCACATCCTTGCCCAGGTAGTAGCCTATGTAGTAGTCCACCGCAAGGCCCAATATGCTGCCCGCAAGCGCCGCTATGAATCCTAAATAGAGGTTTATGATGTGTTGCGCTGCGAGGCCTCCGGTAAGCGGCAGCACTATCTCGCTGGGTATCGGTATCGAAGAGCCCTCAAGGGCCATCATACCGAATATCGCGGCGTAGCCGTAGTGCTGCATGAGGTGCGTTACAATCGCATAAGAGCCGCTTACCAACCCTATCAGGTCAGACAATATGGAAAGCATGAACATCGGAATCAACAAAGATATGCAGTAGCAACTTAAAAATAGTTGTGCTACGCATTACGTGCGTTGACATGCGAATAATAAGGTTCAATCCCTCGGAAGGCACCGTTAAGCTCAGGGTCGAGACATTCGACGACCTCTGGGCGATACAGAGAGTGACGTTCGTGGGGGATTCGATGACTGCGGAATCCAGGAGGAAGTTCAAGTCTAGCGAGAGCGACAAGGGCGAATTCAAGGACGTGATGATAACGCTGACCGTGGAGAAGACGGAGCTGGACAAGAACGCTGGAAGGCTGAGGGCTACCGGCAAGATAACGCATGCGAGGCCGATGGAGTACGTCAGCCTAAACAGCTACCATACGCTCAACGTCGCGCCAGACGACGTAGTGACCATAAAGAAGGAGAAATGGCCCGACTACATGGTGAAGGTGCTGAAGGACGCGGTCTCGGATTCGAGGAAGCCCAGGCTGGGCCTGATCGTGGCGGACGACGAGAAGGCGTTGCCCGCTTACCTCTTAGGCTATGGCATAAAGTTCGAGAGCGAGATGTACAGCAGCCTGAGCAAGAGGATGAGCCAGAAGGACTTCACCGCGGCGCAGAACAAGTACTATGACAGCATACTCAAGGAAGCGAAGCAGATGGACGTCGACACGGTCATAATAGCGAGCCCGGGGTTCACATCGCAGGACGTGAAGAAATACGCGGCTGACACTGGCGCAACGAAGGGCAGCGAGAAGAGGATAATCTACGAGGCGGTGAGCAACGCCGAGCGATCCGGGGTCTACGAGCTGATAAAGAGCGACAAGGTCGAGAATCTCCTGCACAGGGAGCGCATAAGGCGCGAGTTCAAGCTGATGGACGAGTTCCTTACTGGCCTCTCATCAGACAGGTCAAAGCACGGTGTGAAGGCCGTGAGCGAGGCGCTGGACAACTACCTCGCAACAAAGGTGTTCGTCAACGACAGCGTGCTAGGCGACGCTTCGATACAGAAGGTGCTTGCGACCGCGGAGGCGCGGAGTGCCTCTATAGAGGTGTTCAACTCTAACGACGAGGTCGGCCAGCAGCTGCATTCCTTCGGCGACATAGCGTGCGTGTGATCAGGTACTTTCGCCGCCGACATCCTGGAATACCCTGTGCCTGGGCCTCCCGTCTATTATATCCTTGCCGTACTCCTTCGTTTCTCCGAACTCCCTGCTCGAAATGAACTTACTGAAGGACTCCATGTCCTTCCACTCGGTGTATATCAGGTACTCGCGTCCCGATACCTCCCTGTAAAGCTTCGCGTCCCTGAGCCCCTCCGCCTTTTCCTTGAGGGTGGCAACCACGCTGCTGAACGTACGCTCGAACTCTTCCTCCTTGCCCTCCTTTACGTTGTAATACATTCCTACGTTTATCATTCCATCACCATACACACGGTATAGAGTATAAAGCGTGCTCGCAGAATAAATTTGCTAGCCGTGCAAACCATACCCGACCTACAACAAACGCGACGGCGCCGCGATCTTTGCCGAAGCGTTCAACTCTAACGACGAGGTCGGCCAGTAGCTGCATTCCTTCGGCGACATATCGTGCGTGTGGCAGACCTTTTACTTCATGCACTTTTTATATGCGTCTTCCTTTTATATCTTATCGGATAATAGATATCGAATAACCGATATAAGTGATAGAATGAGAATGGAACAAGACGACGAGCAGAACGAAGGGATAGGACACGAAGGGATAGGGCATATGCACGGCAGAAGGTACGGGGCCTGGAGAGGGGATATGGGTCATCACCAGTTTGCGCGTGCACACTACGGACAGCGCGGATGGCTTAGGCCTGCCATAATCAAGTTCCTGGAGGAGGAACCTATGAGCGGCATGGAGATAATAAACAAATTCTACGAAATTAGCCAAGGTTGGTGGAAGCCGAGTCCCGGTTCCGTATACCCGACGCTCTCGAGCATGGAAACGGAGGGGCTGATAAAGAAGGGCGAAGACGGCAAATACTCCCTGACGAAGAAGTACGAGGAGGAGAACGGGCCTGCAGGCCAGGTCGAAGATCTGATAACCAACATGGAAGGGACGATCTCCTACTTCGAGGACATGGCGAAAAGCGACAAGACTAAATTCGCGCGCTATAAAAAGAGGATAAGCGATCTCGCGGATAGGCTGTCAAAGATCTGACGGGCCTGGCGCGTTTGGGATGCCCTTCTGCACAGAAGGTTTAAATATAAGAGCGGCAAGAAGATTATTCAGAGCAACAGTGAAGATACACTGGGAATGTTCGTATGCAAGAAGCCATGCAGCAAAAAGTTGTCTTTTTCTGGATTAACGCTAGCATGGGCGCTATAAGGCCGAAGTACCTGAACAGCAAGTGCACGAACGATACCCATTATTCACGCCGTTTGGGCGCTTAACTCCTAAGGAAATAAACCTCTGGTGGTTGGTATGTCCCAAATGGCGTATGGTAAGGTAGAGTTGGAACTGGAAAAGATCAAGCTCAGCGAGCGCGAGCTGCTGGTAGTGAGCGAGATCGGCTCCGACATGATAGACAGCGCCTCGAAGTTCGTGGACTACATGAGCGACGTCTTCGGCTTCTCGAAGAGCTCTGTCTGGTATACTCTCAACAGACTGAAGGAGCGCGGCATTCTCGACTTCGCAAGCAGATTCGAGGTAGGCAAGCCGCTAGTGCTGACTGATGAGGGCAGGGCGAGGCTGTCAACGGCGCCTCAGGAAAGGCACGGCGGCCCTTCGCACTCTTACGCGGAGATGCATGCTCAAATGCATGCTCAAATATCCATAAGAAGGAGATAGACACGCCTTGGTGGGCAGGGGTAGGAAAAAGCAGAACGGCCGGCGCAATGCGCGCCGGCTATTCCGCTCAATTGATTTTGGTGAATAAAGTGGCCAGCAAAGGAAAAGAAATCGAAGTGGTTAACCGGAAAGAAGAGCTCGGTTACAGCAAGCTGTGCACCGAGAGGGAAGTGACGATGTCCATAATGGGCATGCTTTCCGACAGGTCGATCACATATACGCTCATAGGCGGCTCGGCGATAGGCACGGCGATAGAGGTTCCCAACGAATGGATAAAGCAGAGATATGTGAGCAACCTGATCGATGTGGAGGTGTACGCACTGAACCTTACGCTCACTGGCAGGGCACTTGAGGAAAGCGGCTGGATAATGGACAGGACAGAGGACATGTTCTCGATACGGATAAGCGACGGCGGTGAGACACGCACGATACCCACTATAGAGAAGGAGGTAATATACCACAAGCAGCAGGGCCTTTCCACGTACTATGTTGCGGTAACCGGGCTGCCCACCACGCTCCACAAGCTGAACAGGAAGGGCGAGGTGGTTAGCGTGGGCCTCAGCGACATCACCACGTATTCCGAGACTGTCAGCTACAAGCTGATAAGGGGGAACCGCAACGACGTGGACGACATAGCCTACATAGGCGCGTCAAACTACCTGTCTGAATTCATAGACACGGATGAAGGGGCTCGTATAATATCCAGGCATATGGAGAACCACGGCAGTACGCTAATAAGTCGCAACATAAGGAAGGTGTCGGAGGCACTTGACAGGGCCATGGCAGTCCTGCCGGATCAGAAGGAGAAGATAAGTTCAAACAGGGAGTTCATAAACTCCATCGAGTCGCATCTCAGGAAATGACGCTGGGGTTCGACGGGTCGCGGCGTTACAGCGTGACCCCCTCGGATTTCAGCAGAGCCCTCTTCTTCTCAGGGGAATTCCTTCCCATATGCGTGTAGTTGCCTATGCTGCCATCGCTCCTGACGACCCTGTGGCAAGGTATAGTGGGCGCCATTGGATTATTCTTTAGCGCGGTACCCACCGCCCTCGCGGCGTTCGGCCTGCCTATCTTCTTCGCTATCTCCTTGTATGTCCTCGTCTCTCCCTCAGGTATGTCAAGAGTCGCCAATAGCACGCTCCTCCTGAATTCCGACATGCGGTACTTGCCCAACGATTTCACGATCTTGTCATGTTCTATCCTATCCGTGCGTTCACCCGAATATGTGGAGAGAGCCAGAAATATTTATACGTGCTCGCAGATATTTTAGTTGGGTATTACAATGTCCGCATCTCATTCCGATTCCATAGTATGGCTGAACGGCAAGTTCGTAAATGGCAGCAAAGCAACGGTGCCAATACTGACGCACTCCCTCCAGTACGGCACAGGGATGTTCGAGGGCATACGCGCGTACGCCACTCCGAAAGGTCCTGCGATATTCAGGCTCGACGACCATGTCAAAAGGTTCTTCAACACTGCTAAGATGAAGTCGATGGACCTCGGCTTCACGCAGAAGCAGGTAAGTGAAGTGATAATAAATACTGTGAAGAGGAACGGCCTCGATTCGTGTTACATAAGGCCATTCGCCTTCTTCGACGACAATCGCATAGGCATGGCTACAGAGGGCAAGAAGATCAGCGTGTTCATAGCAGCGGTGCCTTTTGGCGCGTACTTCGGCAGCAAGAAAACCAACGGCGTAAAATGCAAGGTATCCTCATGGAGGAGGATAAACTCAAACATGCTTCCCGTGCAGGCGAAAAGCAGCGGGAACTACGTAAATTCGGTGATGGCCGATACCGAGGCGACAGAACTTGGCTACGATTCTGCGGTACTGCTATCGGAGGGCGGATACGTATCGGAGGGCCCCGCCGAGAACATATTCCTTGTCAAAAACAGCAGGCTCGTTACTCCAGGGGTGGAATCCAACATACTGCTCGGGATAACCCGCGATTCGATAATAAGCTTCGCATCGTACAACGGCATAATGACTGACGAGCGCCTTGTGAGGAGGGACGAGCTCTACACCGCTGACGAGATGTTCTTCGCCGGCACAGCCGCGGAGATCACGCCCATAACAAGCGTCGACGGCAAGAAGGTCGGCGACGGCAAGGTGGGAAAGATAACATCGAAACTGTCGTCTATATATTCTGACATAGTCTCAGGAAAGGAAAGGGAGTTCGGCGGCTGGCTCACGTATGTGCGCTGAGGTCATTCGCGCGAGGCGAACGCCTCTACGGCCTCCCGCGCGCCTCCAGAAGCGAGTGTCAGCCCTATTTTCATCCTCTTGATCATCTGCTGCATGTCGGGTCCCGCGCCTCCTGCGACTATCTCTTTCGCTCCATGGCCTATCAGGAATTTCGCTATGCTTGCATGATGCGCGCCCTCCTCTTCTGATTCGTGCGCCTCTCCCCATCTCACTTCAATCTCCTCCCATGATGCTATCTTTCCGTCATGCACCTTGGCTATTGCGGCCTTCGGCGCCCTCCCGACACCGGTGAGCATGCCCGCATCGTCCATTACTGCGATTATAATCTTGTCTTCCATCGAATCACCAGAATCATCATCAGAATCATCAGGATCTGCAGCGGCTACAGCAGCTTCAGCATCTTGGTAAGAATGTCTATCTCCTTGCTGTACCACGGTCCGATCCCTAGGGCGGTCTTCGTGTCTGGCGGCAATTGCGTCAATCCCCTGTCGCTGATCAGCGCGCACGGCACCTTCTTGAACCTGAATGCAGTGTATAGCTTCGTCAGCGCCTCCTCATCGCTGACCTTGAGTACTATCTTCTTCTCGCCGCTGTCGAGCCACTCCTTCGCTACATCCCTGTCGCGCTTCTCCGCGTCGAAATAGCTGGTCAGCGATGC
>DAHXNT010000037.1 GCA_027365215.1 Microcaldota archaeon | reverse complement strand
GAGGGTCAGCGACCCGGCGGATTATGCGGCTGACCTCATAGCCAGGGACAACGAGGTCGTGCTCTGGTTCCAGGGCAGGATGGAATACGGCCCGCGCGCGCTCGGCAACAGGAGCGTCGTGGCTATGCCGAACGACAACAGGAACAGGGAGATAATAAACCTGATAATAAAGAAGAGGCCGTACTACCAGCCGTTCGCGAGCTCCATACTGGAGGAGGACGCGGCAAAGCTCCTAGAGGACTACAAGGAGCCGAACAGGTTCATGACGATAGGCAACAAGGTCAGGGGCGAACACGTGAGTGACATGATAGCGGCATCGCACGTAGACAACACCACGCGGCCGCAGATACTCGGGAAGGAGAACACGCTCTACAGAAAGCTGATAGAGGGGGTCAGGAAGAGGAGCGGCATGGGCGCGGTGCTGAACACCAGCCTCAACAAGCACGGCAAGCCGATAGTGATGGCGCCTGAGGATGCGCTGTGGACGCTTGACAATACGGGGGCCACGCTGCTTATTATGGGCAATTACCTGGTAAGGAAGAAGAAGGCGTGACTGCTAATTATGGTTAAAAAAGGGCGGGGTTTCCCGCTCACGCTGTTAAAGTTTTGTCATACGCTGTGCGCCTTGAATATGTATATGCGGACGATGTTGAACAGGGTCATGAACGCCACCGCTGCAGCAAGGAGCGCAAGTATGGAGAATCCGCTTATCGAGTGCACTATTATCCCGTAGTAGGATATGATTATGCCGAACGCGACGCCGCCTATGGATGCCGCTACGAGCTTCGAGCTCGGCTTCATGCCGAAGACCCTTGACCTGGCGCGTACGCCGTAGAAGAGCATGTTGTCCGTAACGTTTATCATGAGGAACGCGAACGTCTGGAATTCCACTATGCCCAGCGCAAGCCACCTGGCTATCGGTATGAATGCCAGCGACACTGCGAGCATGGATACGCCTATAAGCAGCGACATGCGCATCAGTGCGCCAAGGTTCCATACGTCCGGCTTCATCGAATATTTGGTGTGGTCCGTGGCCACGCTTATGTTGACTATGTCATTGGTGAATATGATCAGTATCAGCTCGAAGGGCAGTATGGGCATCTGGCGGAGCAGCAGGAACGCTATGAATATGAAGAACAGTATCTGTATCACCCTTGTGATCTTCGTTATCGTGTATGTCATCATGCGCTCGAATATCATCCTGCTCTCCTTTATCATGTCCACGATTACCTCTATTCCGTTCTTCTCGAGAACCACCGCCGCCACGCTCTTTGCGACGTCAGTCGCGTTGTTCACGGCTATGCCTACCTCGGCCTGCTTCAGTGCAGGCGCGTCGTTGACTCCGTCTCCGGTCATGCTCACCCTGTAGCCCTGGCTCTGGAGTACCTTTACTATAGTGAACTTGTCCTCCGGGTATATCTCTGAGAATACCTCGGCCTCATCGACCATCTTCATTACCTTTTCCCTTGGCTTGCCCTTGAGCTCACTGACGCTTATGACTTTGCCATCTATCCCGACCTCCCTGGCTATCTCCCTCGCTATATTGATGTCGTCGCCGGTGAGCATCTTAATCTTCAGGTCCAGGGACTTGAGCTCGGTTATGAGCTCCTTTGAATCCTTCCTGGGCTTGTCGTAGAGCGCGATTATGCCGACTATCTTCGTCACGCCGGACGATTGTGTGGATACCGCTATCGTCCTGAATTTGCTGTTGGAGAATTCTTCGGTCTTGTGTTCCAGCAAGGTCCTGGTCTTCCTATCGGTATCCGACTTTGGCAGCAGTACGGTCACCGCGCCCTTAGATACCGAGAAGGTCTTGCCGGAGTGCTGCACTATGGCACTGGCCTCCTTGGTCTTTGGCTGGAATGGTTCGAACTTCTTTACCGTAAAGCTCTCCAGGTCCACGCCGCGCCTCGCCGCATAATCGAGCACCGCGTTGTCTATGGGATCGTTGTCGGAGCGCCTCGAGGACAGTGACGCCGCGAGAAGCACGTCCTTCTCGCTGGCGCCATTTACCGTGAAGATCTCCTTCACTTCGAGCTTGTTCTCGGTTATGGTGCCGGTCTTGTCGAAGCATATCACATTGACCGTGGATGCCTCCTCTATCGCCTCCAGCTTTGTTATGAGCACCGACTTGGACGCAAGCCTCTCCGTGCCTACCGCCATAGTCACGGTGAATGCCGCGGGAAGAGCCACCGGAACCGAGGCTATCACGACTACTATTATGAAAGGAAGCAGGCTGAGCGGCGAATATCCGAAAAGGTATGTTGCGATCACGAACAGGAGCGCGACCAGCACTAGGTCCATTAGTATAAGGTATCTGACAACCCCCACGATCAGGGCCTGCAGGTGCAACTTCGGTTTTGCCTCCTGCACTAGCTGCGTTGTCCTGCCGTAGTATGTGCTGTAGCCGGTGGAGGTTACGACGCATTGCCCCTCCCCTCCGTTTATTACCGATCCGGAATACACCGTGTCCCCTATGCCTTTCTTCGAAGGCATGGTTTCCCCTGTAAGGACCGACTGGTCCGCCCTGAGGCCATCTGATGTTATTGCAACGCTGTCCGCTGGGACGACATCGCCTAGCCTTATGCGTATGATGTCGCCCGGGACAAGTTCCATGGCCGACTTTACGGCCCATGCGCCGTCCCTCAATACCCTGGCACTGACCTTGAGGCGGCTCCTTAGCAGCTCTATCGAGTTGTCGGCGCGTTTCTCCTCGAAGAAGCTCACTATGCCGTTGAATAGCAGCAGCGCGAGTATTATGTAGAAGTCCTTGAAGTCCTTCAGGAGGTATGTCAGGACCACCACTATCTCAAGCATGATAGGTATGGGGCCGTAGAACTTCATTGCGAAGATAGCTGCCGTGCTCTTCTTCTTCTCGACGATTTCGTTGGATCCGTATTTCTCCCTTCGGCGAACCGCTTCGCTCTCCGAGAGTCCTTTATCGACGGAAGTGCCGAGGTCGTGCATGACCTTTCCTGGGTCTGCCGCCTTGGATTTCGCTTTGTCGGCCAACTTACGCATCATCCATATTCCCGTTCTTGCCGTTAATCCTTGCCATGGCTTTTGACCATATTGCGTTCCTCTTGAGCAGCGGTCTCAGAGCCCTTGGGGCGCAAGTTAGAGTAGACCATGCCCCCACCCTTTTGGATATTACTCCGGCATATGCCTTACGCATTCGATTACTTTACTTCAGTGTCCATGTTTATATCCCTTTTTGCGGTTCCCCTTCGCCGGTTGGCTTCAGCCATGGGACGATGTCACTATCCCGATCCCAGAGAATTCGCGGCCTGTGTACAGTACGAACCTACCCAGCTCCCTGGTCTCGCTGAATCTCTCTGCGGGTATCTTGGACTTGAGCTTGAGCTTCGCATCTACGACGGTCAGCGGCTTAGTAATCTTTGCCTTGTAGACATCGCCGGTAACGGGATTTATATGCCTGGTTACCTTCAGCGAGCCAGCTGGCACTTCCACTCCATTGAACCTTATGCTCATGCCTTTCCCAAGCTTGCCAGTCACGAAAACAAGCGCGCTGATAGAATCGGTTGACCTCGTAGCGGCACCCCTGCCGCATGCGACAGAACCCCTCACCTCGCCGTCCATCTTTCTGTCGAGATTGAGGGCTACACTGTCTCCGGCGCTTGTGGATTCTGCCGATCTTCCATTGATTATTATGCCACTCACGGTCGCGGACTCGCCGATCGGCTCTATCTTGATCCTATCGCCCTTGCGTATCCTACCCCTGAGCATTTTGCCGGCCACGATGTCCCTTCTGCCGCCCAGAAACCCCTGCAGCGCGATCCTGGCTGCGCCGTCCGCTGATTCAGACGGCGGAGCGTACGACATCCCGTAGAGTGTCTCGAGGAGCGGCGCCCCTTTGTACCACTTCGTGTTTGCGCTCCTCTTGACTAGGTTGTCGCCCACGTATGCCGAGATAGGCACGAACTCCACATTCTTCTTATCGAACCCTATCTTTTCCATGAACTGCGATAGGCCTTCGATGATGGCCCTGAACGGCCGCTCGGCGTATCCGACAGTATCCATCTTGTTCACAACCACCACGAGCCTGTCTATGCCGAGCATGCGCGCTATGAAGAGATGGCGCTTGGTCTGGTCCCTTATTCCCTCGCCGGGCTTCGCGGAGACCAGGAGCAGTGCGGTCGAGGCGTATGACGCCCCGCTTATCATGTTCTTTATCAGCTCCTCGTGTCCGGGCACGTCTATGAATGAGAAGGCCGCGTTCCTGTAGGATATCTCGGCCCTGGTTATGTCTATCGTCAATCCGTCCATGCGCTCCTCGACGAAGCTGTCCATTATGAAGGCGGGCTCGAAGCTCTTATGGAGTTTTTTACTGTATGCCTCTGCTTCCTTTATCCTGGTCTGCATGACGGATTTTGTAAGCATGAGGAGATTGCCGAGCAGTGTCGACTTGCCATGGTCCTTATGGCCCAGCATAGTTACGTGAAATACCTGCATGCGACCACTACATGTAGCCCAGCGCGCGGAGGCGCTCCATCGCTGCCTCCTTCTCCTTGTCCATGGCCCTGCCAGACCTCTCCTCGGTCTTCGTGGTGCTGAGCTCCTTGATTATCTCATCTACGTTCTTGGCATTTGACTTGACAGGGACTGTGCAGTGCGTGCACCCGAGGCTTCTGTACCTGAAGCCGTTCCTCGAGAAGTAGAGCGGGTTTGTCGGCACATGCTCCTTCTTTATGTAGCTCCATATATCTATCTCGTTCCAATCAAGAAGCGGATGCACTCTCATGTGGCTTTCCGCGTCGGCATTCGAAGTGTAGTCGTCCCAGAGCTCGGTAGGTTGGTCCTTGTAGTTCCACTTGAAATCCTTGCTCCTTGGGCTCATGTAGCGTTCCTTGGCGCGTATACCGTGCTCGTCCCTCCTGATCGATACTATGAGCGCGTCGAAGCCGTGCTCCTTCATCACCTTCTTGAGTGCCTCAGGCTTGTTCTTGCCGCAGCAGGCTGAGCCTGCAGAATCCGGCTTTATCTTGCTATAAGCGACTATTAGATCGAGATCCCACTTCTTCGTGAGCTGCTCCCTGAAAGCGTATGTTTCTGGAAAATCTATGCCGTTGTCTATGTGTATGACAGGGAATGGGACCTTTCCCATGAAGGCCTTCCTCGCGAGCGAGAGCATTGTGGTCGAGTCCTTTCCCATCGACCAGAGCGCCGCGACATTCTTGAATTTCATGCTCGCCTCTCTCAGCAGGTATACGCTCTTGTCTTCCAGTGCCTTGAGATCCTGCTTTATCATGATACCCACTCCTTATAGTCCCTGTTCGTGTTCAGCAGTTCCTTGAGGTATATGGTAGCGCCGGTTACATCTTTGCCCTTCCTGATGTACACAGGTATCCTGAACAGCGGCGTGTATTTCTGGTCGTATATGACCGCGAAAGCCGACTCAAGATCCTGCGCCCTCTCCAGCTTCTTGGGATAGAATACCTTGTAGTATCTGGCCCTGCTCTTCGGCAGGTACTTGCGGAACGCCTCCCAGTGCTTCTCGTCAGGATGCGCGTTAAGTTCATCAATTGCCGCTATGCGCTTTCTTGCCATGCCGACACCGGAAGATATGCAGTTTAACCGTGCATAACTATTCAAAATTATATATAATTAGTCAGGTATAAAAGGCTTGTTGGACAATTAGTATCTGATTCGATGAAGGTAAAAAGGGAAAGAAACGTAGTGTTCACTTCCATATCGGTGCCTACGAAGCTGTTCGAGAAGGCGAGGAAGCACATAGAGGGCACGGGTTTCCCGTCTGTCTCAAGCTATGTCGCCTTTCTGCTGAGGACGATACTGAGCGACAGGAAGGCCAGGGGCAAGCAGGATTACGAGACCGAGATGCTGAAAAAGAAACTGCATGAGCTCGGCTACATGTGAACCAGGCGTACACGCGTTATCCCAGCGACTTTATAGTCGATATTATTTCCATGGCGTGAACCTGCGGCTTAACCTTCTCAAAGACCTTGGCTATGCGGCCGTCCTTCCCTATCAGGTAGGTGTTCCTTAGCGTGCCTATTCCGAATATGCCCCGATTGCCGTACGCGCCGTACGCCTTTATCACCTTGCTTTCAGGGTCCGAGAGCAGCAGGAACCTCAGATCGCACTTGCTCTTGAACTTGTCGTGGGAATCGAGGTCGTCCTTGCTGACCCCGACCACTTCCGCACCCAGCTGCATTATCTCGCCGAGATGCTTGTTGAACTCGTTGGCCTCGATCGTGCACCCCGGAGTGTTGTCCTTCGGGTAGAAGTACAGCACAAGGTACTTGCCCTTGAACTCCGAGAGCGTGTGGTTCCTCCTGTCGGAACCCATGAGGCTGAAATCCGGCGCAGCCTCGCCCACATTTAGCTTTACCTCGTCTTTCGCCATTTCCGCACCAGAGTTAATCCCACGCACAGCAATAAATAAATATATGCGCAAAGCATAACGCTTGATAAATTTTTGAAAGGTAGCCCAAATGAAACTGTCAAACCCGTTCAGGAAGCATAATGGCACGCATGTAGC
>DAHXNT010000036.1 GCA_027365215.1 Microcaldota archaeon | reverse complement strand
ACGTGGTGGGCAACCTGCCGGGAGTGGGGCTGAAGCTGGCGAGGGCGCTGCTCAGGCACTTCGGAAGCGTGAGAGGCATAGCTGGCGCGAGCGTCAGCGACCTGATGAAGGTCGAGAAGATAGGCAAGATAAAGGCTGAGAGGATACACGGCGTCCTGAACTCGGGATACGCGCATGAGGAATAATCATACCTGCTTCGCGGGATCGAGAAGCGAATCCAGCTCCTTCGCGCCGAGCACCTTGCGCTCGAGGCACACCTCCCTTATCGTCTTGTCCTTGAGATACGCCTCCCTCGCTATCTCTGCGGCCTTCTCGTATCCTATCCTTGGGCTGAGCGCGGTAACGATTGAGAGATTCTTAGCGAGCTGCGCGGATATGCGGCGCTCGTTAGGCCTTATGCCTTTAATGCACTTGTCGGCGAACGCCCTAAGCGCGTTGGAGAAGTAGCTTATCATGAACATCAGGTTGTACGCTATTATCGGCATGAAGACGTTGAGCTCCAGCTGACCTGAATTCGCCGCTTCTGTTATCGCGGCGGCGTTGCCGAACGCCTGGAAGCACGCCATGTTCATCATCTCCGCCATGCTCGGGTTTATCTTCCCGGGCATTATGGATGAGCCGGGCTGCACCTCCGGCAGCCTTATGTCGCCGAGGCCGTTCATGGGCCCGGAGCCGAGGAGGCGCATGTCGTTCGCTATCTTGTTCACGATGACCGCGAGAGCCCTTATCGAATCGGCGACGCGGAGTTCCGCCATCTGGTTTTGCATGTACGCGAACTCGCTTTTAGGGCGCATGAAGCGTACCTTCGTCGATTCGTATAGGTACTTCAGGGCGTTCTCCACGTAGCCTTTTGGTATGTTGAGCCCGGTTCCGACGGCCGTGCCTCCCAATGGCACGGTCCTGAGCTCGTCTGCCGCGCTCTTCAGCCCCTTTACCGCGAAGGCGACGGCGCCCTCGTATCCCGAGAATTCTTCTCCTAAGGTTATAGGCACTGCATCCTGGAGGTGCGTCCTGCCCACCTTGACCACCTTAGAGAACTCCCTGCTCTTGGCAGCAAGCGCCTTCTCGAGATGCTCCGCGGCTGGAATGAGATTGTCTTTTATCTCCATGTATGCCGCTATGTGCATGACCGTGTGAAAGCCGTCGTTGGTCGATTGCGACATGTTGGCGTGGTCGTTCGGATGCACTATCCCGTAGTCGCCCTTCTTTCCGCCGAGGATCTCGATTGCGCGGTTGGCTATAACCTCGTTAAGGTTCATGTTCGTGCTAGTGCCCGCGCCGGCCTGAAATATGTCGATCCCGAACTGGCCGTCGAACTTCCCTTTTATTATCTCGTCGCACGCCCTCTTTATCGCGTTACCGCGCCTTGAATCGAGCTTTCCGGAAAGCATGTTCGCTTCGGCTGCAGAGCGCTTGAGCACTGCATACCAGTGCATGAAAACCGCAGGAAGGCTTATGCCGGATACCGGAAAATTGTCCAGTGCGCGCTGTGTCTCCGAGCCGTAATACGCCTCTGCGGGTATTTCCACGTATCCGAGGACGTCCTTCTCTTTCCTGTATCTCATTTCTCCACCACAAACGCTTTTGTCTGAGCACTAATTTAATCATATCACATTCATAACGCGATCATAACGCAATCGACACCACGAACAGTATGAAACCCACAGCCGCAACAGCAGACGAATCCCCCAGCGTGAAAGATGGCATGTACTTGCTTGCGAACGCCGCGGATATCATCACCATAACGCCTACGAAGAACAGCGGATACCTCAACGCCGACGGAATTATTCTTCTCATGCGATCACAAATTACAAATCATAGTCATAGCCTCATTATGTGGAACAGTACGTAGTCTATGCGTATTCCGGACGACAGCGCCCTTAGGTACAGGTCTGTGAACACTATGAATATCAGGCTCGCCCATGCGATCTGTTCGTGATGGGAGTTGAAGACAGACTGCACGTCGTATACTTTCTTCCTTCCCGTGGCGCCGGCCATGCAGCTGAAGCAGTCCTTTCTGCCCCCTATCAGGCTCCTCAGGGAGTGGCACGAGAACACGTACAGCGTTATCAGCACGGTGTTTATCGCGAGTATTATGCTGCCCAGCCTCAGTATCAGGCCACCGGAATATGTGAGCGAGATGGCGAGGTCGTAGTAGAAGAACGGGAGTATCGCTATAGCCCCATACAAGAAGTACCTGTGCAGGTTCTCGACCTTGAATACTGTAGAGGTCTCCCCGCTATACTTCCTCCTGCTGCTGTCCATCCTCTCGTAGACGGGGCAGGCGACTGGGTGCTTGAACACGTGCCTGTTGTAGTCCTTCCTGTATGCATAGCATGTCAGCCTGTACAAGCCTACCAGCGGGAGCACCAGCAGCGTCGGCGAATAGAATGGGTCTATGTATCCGTTGAGCTCTTTGACCGGGAAGAGGTAGAACGCCAATGATGCGATCACCAGAAGGAATATGAAAGAGTAGAGGCGAAGATTCGGCTCAAGAAACTCTGATGGTATAAGCCTCGAAATGGTCCGCGTTGCCTGCCCGTCTGCCATGATATTACCTCTTGCCGTTGCTGTTGCCGTTGTTATTGCCGCGGGCGCCGCCGCTCCTGGACACCTTCCTGAACAGGCGCACCAGCGGATCGTAGAAGTTGTCCGCCGCCCTTTCCTTCTCCGGTATTATAGCGTTGTCGGTTATCCTTATGTGCTCTGGGCACACTTCCTGGCAGCACTTCGTGACGTTGCAGTAACCTAGGCCGTCGTCTTCCGTGAGCAGCTTCGACCTGTCGAGCGTGTCGAGAGGGTGCATGTCCAGCGATGCAGCCTTGACGACATGCCTGGGCCCCACGTAATTTGTGTTATGGTCCCTGATGACGTGGCAGACGTCCTGGCAAAGGAAGCATTCTATGCACTTCCTGAACTCCTGCGAACGCGTGACATCCATCTCGCTCATCTTCCATGGAACGGCCATGCCTTCCTTCGGCGTGAATTCCGGCATCAGTTTCTCGGTTTCGTAGTTGGATGAGACGTCCGTGACAAGGTCCTTCACAAGAGGGAACGCCCTCATCGGCCCTACGGTTATCGTGCCCTCTATCGTGTCTACCCTTGTCTTGCACATGAGCTTCGGCACGCCGTTTATCTCCGCGGCGCAGGAACCGCACCTTGCCGCCTTGCAGTTCCAGCGCACCGCAAGCGTGGGGTCGACGCGCTGCGATATGTATGTTATGGCGTCGAGCACCACCATCCCGATCTCGACCTCTACGTTGAACTCTTGGTATTCTCCGCCCTTGCCATCGGACGGGTCCTCCCTGTATACCTTGAACTTTCGCGTGTTGCGCTTGCCCTTGCCCTCGCTCTTGGCAGGCGCATGCGCCTTTGCGTCATTGCTGTCAGCGTTTGTTGCGTTCATTCATACACTTCCGGTTTTATCAGTGAGCTCAGTTCTTCGGGCATCTCCGGAACAGGTTCAGTGGACAGATCCACCGACCCGCCGGACCTCGTGCATATTATGTTGATCTTCCATTCCTTGAGCTTCTTTGGAAAGTCGCTGCGCGTGTGAGCGCCCCTGCTCTCCTTCCTGTAGAGCGCGCTCCTTACCACGCACTCTGCCACAGTCAGCATCTTTTCCATCTCTATGCAACCTAGCAGGCCCTGGTTGAAGCGGACGGGCCCCTTTACCGATACGCCCTTCGACTTCTGCTTAAGTTCGCCTATCACGCGGAGCGCTTCCCCGAGGTCGCGCTCGTTCCTTATGATGCCGACCTTCTCGCTCATGACGTCCCTGAGCGAATCTATTATCTCATAAGGGTTTGCGGCTGGCGTAGCGCTGCCACTGATGAACGAGTTTACCCTTGATATCTCCGCCTCGACTTCGGCACTGTCCGGCTTGATCGCATTAGTTGCAGCTGCATACTTCGCTGCGCTGATCCCAGCCCTCATTCCGAAAACTAGCAGGTCCGCAAGCGAGTTGCCGCCTAGCCTGTTGGCTCCGTGAAGGCCGGAAGCGGCCTCGCCCACGGCAAAAAGCCCGTCCACGTTGGCACCGGCAGTTTCCGGATTAACCTTTATGCCGCCCATGAAGTAGTGCACCGTGGGCGCCACTTCCATCTTCTCCTTGGTTATGTCGACCCCGGCGAATTCCTTGAACTGGTCGTACATTCCGGGCAGCTTCTTCCTTATGAAGGCCGCGCCCTTGTGCGTTATGTCAAGATAGACGCCGCCGTGCTCCGTTCCATTGCCGTTCTGTATCTCGTGGTATATGGCCCTGGCGACCACGTCCCTTGCGTCGAGATCCTTCTTTTCCGGCGAATACCTGAGCATGAAGCGCTCGCCCTTCGTATTGAACAGCATGCCGCCCTCACCCCTGACGCCCTCGGTGACTAGCAGGCCCTTCACTCCCGGCGGATACACCATGCCTGTCGGGTGGAACTGCACCATCTCCATGTCGCGCAGCTCGGCACCGGCCTCGAACGCCATGGCTATCCCGTCGCCGGTCGTCTCGTGGGAGTTCGATGTCACCTTGTATATCCTGCCGAGGCCGCCCGTCGCTATTATGACGGCCTTGTACTCGAATGTAATGAACCTGCCGGACCTGAGCGAGAACCCGACGGCCCCGCACATCCTTCCATCGCGCTTGAGCAGCTTCGTTATGACGGTCTCGTCCAGCAGCCTTGAGTTGCCGGTATGGAGTATCTTGTCCTCCAATGTGCGTATCATTTCCAGGCCGGTCTTGTCGCCCACGTGGCACAGCCTCCTGTAGGTGTGGCCGCCGAATGCCCTCTGCATTATCTTGCCTTCAGGGGTCCTGTCGAACAGCGCGCCGTAGCGTTCCAACTCGTAGACCCTTTCGGGCGCTTCCTTGGCGAGTATTTCCGCCATACGGTAGTCGCCTATGTATACGCCCTCCGCAACTGTATCGGAGAAATGCACCTGCCAGTTGTCCTTCGAATCCACATTAGCAACTGACGCCGCTATTCCTCCCTCGGCCATGACCGTATGGGCCTTGCCAAGCAGCGACTTTGACACGAGCGCCACCCTTAGGCCCCTGCCTATTATCTCAATTGCCGCCCTGAGCCCGGCCCCTCCCATCCCTATTATGAGGACGTCGGTCTCCACCCTGTCGTACTCCACCATGAAGCATCAGCAATTCAACTATACACAGGTAATGTTTTTATTCTGTTTGCAATTTTCTCGCTTCACTGCTCTAATCCGGACAGGGCCATTTCCTGAAGCAGAGTCCTGGTCACCGAGCTTGCGGACTTGGCTTTTATTCCCAGGTTCCTCGCGGCCCTGAGCGATTCCCTTTCTGTCGGCTTGAATTCTGATACGCCCTTAAGGCGCCCCCTGAGCTTGGTGTACGCCCTTTTGCTGTTAGTGAAAAGCACGAAGCCGTCTTCGCTCTTGGCGCCGACCAGCTTTATTGCCGCGCTGATCTGCCTCGTCATAGCCGCGAACAGCAGCATCTCCACGCTCACGCTGCCTGCCCTGTTGGCCTTTTCGGAGAAGGACGCCAGGGCATTGATATAACTTGCGATGATGTGCTCCCTGCTCACTATGGCTTCCGGGTCGAAGACCTGGATTATGCACTTCTTGTCCGCTTTTCTTATCTCTGACATACTGTCCATAAGGCCCTGCAGCGTGCCGTGGCAGGAAGCCCTTTTTATTACCAATGAGTCCGGATCAACGTCCAGCAGCTTTTCCGTCAACATTGTATCAGTTTAGATTGCAAGAAGGCCTTTATTATCTTATTCCTGACCTGCCTTGTGATAGTCTACAGTCGGCGATAGCTGAAACAAAACTGAACGGCAGCGCACGCGGTCTTGGAATCCGCGTCGCGCAGGCGTGAGACAAACAGAGCTCGCGCTATGGTTTCTTTCAACAAAAAGAAAAAAGATCAGAGAAGAGATTCGCATTTGTTAGACTTTAGTAACGGTATGTTCGCAGCTCGCGTGAGCTCGCTGTTTACGCACCCGTCCTATCAAAGCCGTCTATTGCGGCCGTCCTAGTGCCTCGTTTCGGGTAGGGCTTCGTCCTTAGATGCTTTCAGGGCTTATCCCCTTGGCGCGTGGCTACCCGGCAATGCTTACACAACCGGTAGACTAGAGGCGCCGATCCCCCGTTCCTCTCGTATTGAAGGGATCTTATCCTCCGGCACTGACACTCCCAGTAGTTACTACCGTACTGTCTCGCGACGTACTGAACGCAGCTCACGTGGGTTTTTAATGGACTTCAGTCCAACCCTTGGCTGCTTGTGCACAGCCAGGATAACCCGAGCCCATAACGATGTATCGAACCGCCGGGTCGATGTGGACTCTTACCGGCGACGAATCGGTTACCTCTAGAGTAACTTGTTTGACAGCCTGGAGCCCCATTAAAAGAGCTACCAGCGTTCACTAAGCCCCTCTTTCGAGTCTGCACCCTATGCTTTTAGGGGTACAGTCAGCCCCGCATTTGCCTTTATGTTTGATGGCGGGTTTCCAACCCGCCTAAGCGGAGCATAGGACACCTTCGTTTCTTTATAGAAGGCAGCCGTCCAGCCTAACTACCCACCTGCAGCTGTTCCTCTCGGTTAGCCACGAGATAAGCTAAGAGTGGTGTTACATTGACGCTCCGCAAGCGCCGCAGCGCTTGTTTCGACGCTCCCACTTACGCTATGCATAACACATCTCATGACAACTACAGGCTGTAGTAAAGTTTCATAGAGTCTTCTTTACCCACTGGGAGATCGCGGCATATTCACCGCGTAGTGAGTTCACCAGATCCAATGTTGGGACAGCAGGGGGGTCGTTACGCCATTCATGCAATCCGCCACTTAAGCG
>DAHXNT010000035.1 GCA_027365215.1 Microcaldota archaeon | reverse complement strand
CAGTTAACAGAATACTTTTAAACGAAAAAGCTTAAATTGGTTCTCCCGCTTCTCAAATAAAAATTAGTCTCATTACCGTCGAAACATGCTTACAGTTTCCCAACTGCCTTCAAAGCTGCTTTCCTCATCCTGCCCTCTATATCCGCAACGTCTTCCGGTACGACATGATCCGTTCTTATCTCCACGCCGTACGATGACGCGCCTATGTATGTGGGCTCAACCCTCACGTACCTTGCCACCTTGGCCATGGCCGCGCCCCTGCCCTCAAAATTTTTCATGAAGAGGCTCCTGAACACATCGATGTCTTTTCCTATCGGTAGCTCTATCTTCACGCTTACAGCATGGTTATCCGAGTGCGAATGGCCCATTATGAGTGCCTGCGCTATTATGTTGTTGGGCACGTATATCGGCACACCATCCTGGCGCTTCACCTGCGTGTACATGAGCCCCGTCTCCACTATCTCCCCATAGTGGCCAGGAACCACGTAATCATGCTGCCATGACGGCGGCATTATCCCGAACTGCCATGTGGAGAATGTTATCATGTCACCCTTCTTGAAGGGCCTCGACACCATTAGCATTATACCGGCGAACAGGTTTCCCAGGGTTGCCTGCGATGCAATGCCCACCACTATGCCAAGGAATCCCGCGCCCACCAGCACGCCCGTTACGTTGATTCCCACAGTTCCGAGCAGGAATACGACCAGCACCGCCGCGGCTATCAGCGCGAATATTTTCGCTATGGGGCCCCCGTCTATGTATGGGTTACCCCTCCCGTATAACGCTATTGACTTCGCGAGAGCGTATATGACCGCTATGCCAACTGCCGCCGATATTGCCATACCAATGTAGCGCATGATGCCAGCGAATGCAGGAATGTGTAGGTACTGCAGGTAATAGAACAGCGCGGCTCCTGCCACCAGTACAGCTACCGTTAGCGCCACCCACGCGTGGTATGATTTCATAGTGCAACAAACAAAGATTAAATCTCCAATATAAAAAACTTGCGGAACGCCGTCGCAAAAGCACCCTCATTGTGTTTTTGCACTGTTTTTACGATGATAAAAGGATTGCCGCATTTTTTATAAAAAGGATGCGTGCGAATTCAGTCTGTGATTGGAATGGCAAGAATAGTTTTGCATGAGAAGAACCATCCGTACATAGTGAAGCTGGGAGAACTTCCGGGGTTCAAGAACCTTACAGCAGATGAGAAGGTCCTGAACTACGAGATACACATGTGCGCCTGCGGCCTTTCGAAGAACAAGCCGTTCTGCGACGGCAGCCATGCGAAGACCAAGAACGAGGAGGAGAAGAAGCTATACTCGTATGACGAGCAGAACCAGCAGCACGTGATAGACCAGAAGTACGTGTAGCCGTGGCATTCACAGCTTGAACTTCGGCTCCGTCCTCTGCCTCTTGTAGGCGAACGGCCTGAACTCCTTGCCGTTGCCAGTGTAGAACTTTGAGAAGAACTCCACGTATATCAGCCTTGCGCCTTGTATGCCAGGCTCGAACAGCGCTATCACAAGGTTGAATATCTGGCCTACCACCAGTATCACCACGCCGAGCAGGCCTAGCAGTATGGAGTGGCGTATGCCGGCCATGAATATCAGGTCTATCACTTCTGCGAGTATCACGGACGCAAGAAGTATTCCGACGAGCCTGGTATACGACAGTATGTGGCTTATCAGCGATGGCAGTTCCATCAGGCTCTGCGCGCCCTCTTCTATGAATATCACCGCTATTCCGGCGCCGAGCAGTGCGTATGATATGAGCGCTATTATGTTCCCGGGACCGAGGTTCGCCTTGTGCAGCACATTGAGGCCGAATATCACGATGCCTATCGCCGCAGCCAGCCAGCCCACCTTGCCCAGCGCGTGCTTCCTGTTGCCTACCGCGATGTTGTTCAGTATGCCAAGGATGAAGCCGAAGCTTACCATGAAGACGCCTATCCATCCTGATATCACTAGCAGGGTTCCGACGTTCTTTACGACGTCGAATGGCGCGGTATATGGCATCTTGAATCCGAAGAACTCATTGAACAGCAATCCGAGGGCTATCGCTATTACGGCGCCAGGTATGATCGACTTGGCGACCACTCTCATGCCGTTCGGCCCTATTATCGTTTTGATGAAGCCGGTGAGCTTGGCAGGCAGCCTGCTCCTCTTCGGCGGGTGCTCTATCCTGTGGACGAGCCAGATTGCTCCGAGCAGCATGACTAAGCCGTAGCCAGCGTCCCCTATCATGAACCCGAAGAACACAGGGAATATGAGCGCGAACATGACTGTCGGGTCTATCTCGTTGCTCTTCGGCACGGAATAGAACCTTATGAAGAACTCGTACAGGCGCATAGTGACCGGATTCTCCATCTTCGTCGGAGGCTGCTCTTTCGTGGGGATGTCATTCTCCATCACGTAGACCCTGCCTGTTATCTTTGATATGAGGGCCTCGAGTGCCGACAGGTTGCTCCTGGGTATCCAGCCCTCCATCGCGACAGTAGATTCCGTTGCTCCCAGCTTCGACAGGGTCTCGACCCTCTCCAATTCAATGTCGAGCTGCTCCCTTATCGCGCTTACCCTGTGGAAATATTTCCTTGATAGTTCTTTCTTCTCGTTGTCGAGCGCGTGCAGCTCCTTCTCGTCGCGCGCCATGCTTTCCTTTAGCCTTCGCATGTTTTCGCTCACGGTGCCTTCCATCTTAGGCACCGCCTCCATGTATACCTTGAACGGCGCGGCGAACACGCTGAACGCCTTGTATTCGGACTTCCTTATACTGACTATTATAGAGTCCGAGAGGTCTATGGTGTTGAACGCTATGCCCTTGCCTTCGAGCTCCTTCCTGAACCGCTCGATCTGCGGGCCGTACACCACATACGACGATATCAACTTGGTCGATAGCACGTTCAGGTCCTTATCGAACGCCCTCAGCCCGGACACGACCCTGAGCAGGACTTCGTTGTACGCGATGTTCGCGCCGAGCGCCTCGCTCCTTCTGAATATTCCCGCGCACTGCTCGTCTATGTCTATCGCGTTCGCCTTCCTTATCAGCTCGTCTATGCTGCCGAAAGAGACGCGCTCACCGTGGCCCTGCGGCTCGAGCAATCCCTCGAGCGACCTGAACCTCTGCGCGAGATCGGATATGCCTGACTTGTCCCTGACGACGTTGCGGGTAAGCACCGTGGCCAGCTCCTGCGGCAGCTGCTCCACCTGCATGACCCCCACGTCCTGCAGGGCCGAGAGTACGTCGTCCGCATGAGCCTGCCCTATTATGAGCCTCACCCTTGACATCGAAGCCGGCTTGAGCATCATTCCGCACCGATATTGAACTTCTTTTTTGTAACACTCTCGAATACCGAGAGCGCTTCGTCCTTATTCACTTTCTTTACCTTCTTCGCGTCGCTCTGCGCGCTCTTGAGTATGGCGTCGCCCTTGGCCTTCGCCTCCTTCATGGCCCTGCTGGAGGACTTGTCAAGCAGGTCCTCAGCGGCCTTCTTCGCACCTTCAATCAGTTCCGCGGCCTGGGCCTTTGCCTCTTCTATCCTCTTCTCGCCCGCGAGCCTCTCGGCCTCGAGAAGCTTTGCCGCGTCATCTTCCTTCTTCTTTATAGATACCAGCACCTCGCTCCTGCCCACTGCCGAGCCCTGCCCCTGCGCGTGTTTTCCGCCATCCGTGTCTTGTGCTTTTTTCTTGCTCATGCGTATAACCCGTATGCCAGGAGGAATATCGCAATGGCCGCCGCGACTGCCGCTATCTTCGCGACTGCCGCTATCTTCGCGGCCGTCGACAGCGCGATTACGCGCCTGAATGCCCTTACCTGCACGTTCGCACGCTCAACCTGCATTCGACATCCTCCTCTTTATGAACTTTATCGAGACGATCTGATCGCGCTCGCGGTCGTCCAGCCTCTGCTTTATGTAAGCCGCCTTGTACGACAGCGCGGGCACCACAACGTTCTCTATCGCGTTCGCCCTCCTGTTGAGCTTCTCTATCTCGTACAGCAGCATCCTCAGCGAATTCTCCTTCTCCGCCACTTCTATCATGAGCTTGAACAGGATCGTGTAGCTGTGCTTCGCGTCATCAATCGACGTGGGCATGGATATTATCTCGTACACGCGGGTCGAGGCCTGCTCGGCTGCGGCCCTGCCGCCCTGCATCTCAAGCCTGGGCATCCTGACTCCCATGACGTTCCTAGCGTCCACGCCCATTATTATCTCGGCCTGCTCCGCCGCTATCCTCTCCATGTTTATCTTCCCGACGCTGAACTCCGCCATGACCGTGCTGTCCATCGCCCTCTGCACGGAATCCTTCATGCCAGTCATGAGCAGCTCTATCTGCTTCGCGAGGTCGAAGAACTCGAGCACTAGGCTGGCCCTCTTCATCTTAAGCAGGTTGAGGCCCTTGACGGCGGTCTTTATCCTCGCCTTGGTCCTTATCATCTCGAGCCTTGTGGTCTTTATGTTGGATTGGGCTGGCATAGTATGCACTCCTTGCTTCTCACTTCTTCCCCGGCTTCTCCTCTTCCTTGTCCTCTTCCTTGCTTTCGGCAGCAGCAGGGCCGCTGTCCGCGTGCGCTTCCCACCTGCCGTACTTCTGTATGTATTCGTCCTTGAGCCTCTTCATCTCGATCTTCGGCAGGCCTGCCAGCAGTTCCCAGCCGAGGTCCAGTGTGGTTTCTATGCTCCTGTCCTCGTAGTAGTCCTGGTTGAGGAACTTGGACTCGTAAGCGTCTGCGAAGTGGAGGTACTTGCGATCGTTCTCGCTCAGCGCCTCCTCTCCGACTATCTCTATCAGGTTCCTGAGCTCCTTGCCCCTTGCGTACGACGCGAAGAGCTGGTCCGCGACGCCCCTGTGGTCGCCCCTTGTCCTTTCCTTGCCTATCCCCTGGTTCATGAGCCTCGACAGGGAGAGCAGCACGTCTATGTTGGGATAGACGCCGCGCCTGTACAGCTCGCGGCTCACCACCACCTGCCCCTCGGTTATGTAGCCCGTGAGGTCAGGTATTGGATGTGTTATGTCGTCGCCAGGCATCGTGAGTATCGGTATCTGCGTTATAGAGCCCTTCCTGCCCTGTATCTTGCCGGCGCGCTCGTATATCGATGCAAGGTCTGTGTACATGTATCCGGGATAGCCGCGCCTTCCGGGAACCTCTTCCCTTGCAGCGGATATCTCCCTGAGCGCCTCGCAGTAGTTCGTCATGTCAGTGAGTATCACCAGCACGTGCATGTCCTCCTTGTACGCGAGGTACTCTGCGGTCGTGAGCGCGAGCCTCGGCAGTATTATCCTTTCCATGGAGGGCTCTGACGATAGGTTCAGGAACATCACAGCCCTGGAAAGGGCGCCTGTGCTCTCGAACTCCCTCCTGAAGAAGTTTGCCTCCTCGCTGTTTATCCCTATGCCTCCGAACACCACCGCGAAGTCCTCCGATTCACCGAGTATCTTCGCCTGCCTTGCGATCTGCGCCGCTATCCTGTTGTGCGGCATTCCGGACGCCGAGAATATGGGCAGCTTCTGCCCCCTCACCAGCGTGTTCATCGCGTCTATGCTCGATATGCCGGTCTGTATGAACTCGGACGGCTCCTCCCTGGAGTACGGGTTGATGGCGCTGCCGGTTATGTCGACCATCTCGTCGCTGTATATCGGGTTGCCGCCGTCCCTGGGCTTGCCGATGCCGTTGAATATCCTTCCGAGCATGTCCTTGCTCACGGCTATCTTTGCGGTCTCGCCCCTCAGCTTCACGCTCGTGGTGCTGGTATTCGTGCCGGTAGTCTCGCCGAAGGACTGCACTATCGCCAGGCCGTCCCTAGTGTCCAGCACCTGGCCGGTTATGGTGCGGCCGTCCTCCAGCACTATGTCGACCATCTCGTTGTACGCCGCATCTTTGATTCCATCGACGAACAGCAGCACGTTGGTTATCTGCTTCACTGATTTGTAGTATATGTCGCTCATTTCCTCGCCTCATTCGCTGCGCGCCTTCATCGAGCCCATGCCCGATATGGCACCCTGCAGGTCCTTGTAGTACCTGTCTATGTCGGCTTCCTTAGCGTACTTCATCCTCGCGACCTTCTGCTTGGCGTCTATGTCCTGCATGTCGCTCACGTGCACGCCGCGCTGCACCGCCGCGGCCTCGGCCTCGCTCAGCTGCATTATCGCCTTCAGCATCAGGTACTGCTTCTTCATCGACGTGTACGTGTCCACTTCGTCGAACGCGCTCTGCTGGAGGTAGTCCTCCCTTATCACCTTGGCGATGTCCAGCGTCATCTTCTCGCCCTCGGGCAAGGCGTCGTATCCGACGAGCTGAACGACGTCGTTTATCTCGGCCTCTTTCTGCAGGATTGCCATCATCTCCTTCTGTATCAGCGGCCAGTCCTTGCCTATATTGTCCTGGTACCACTTGCTGAGCTCGTCGCTGTAGAGCGAGTAGCTGTTCAGCCAGTTTATCGACGGGAAGTGCCTCGCGTTCGCCAGCGATGCGTCAAGGGCCCAGAATACCCTTGTCACCCTGAGTGTGTTCTGCGACACGGGCTCGGATGTGTCGCCTCCTGGAGGGGATACTGCACCGATCGCGGTTACGGATCCCACCTTGCCGCTTAGCACCTCTACCCTTCCCGCGCGCTCGTAGAACTCAGCCACCCTCCTTCCAAGGTAAGCGGGATATCCCTCTTCGCCCGGCATTTCCTCAAGCCTTCCGGATATCTCCCTTAGCGCCTCGGCCCACCTTGACGTGCTGTCGGCCATGAGCGCGACGCTGTATCCCATGTCCCTGTAGAACTCGGCTATCGTTATTCCCGTGTATATGCTGGCCTCCCTTGCGGCTACCGGCATGTTGGAGGTGTTGGCTATCAGCACC
>DAHXNT010000034.1 GCA_027365215.1 Microcaldota archaeon | reverse complement strand
ACTTAATCCGCTGAGCGGCTCCTGGATACCTATAAAGAGCATAGACTATTACAACGTAACTCTCCGCGAGTATGACATACTTGGCAGCTACAGCAACAACTGGATGGTCGACGGAGGATACCTTTCCGATCCTGTATCACAGTGAAGTGACTTCGTGGAGAGAAAATTATTATATTGGTCTGCAGCGGCAATCTTAGTCGTAGTAGTGCTGGCATCGGTGCTCTATCTTGTGCTCTCACTTACCAGCCCATTGCTGTCAATAAGCCAGATAAATAGCGCATATGATAACTCATACGCGCTGGTAAATGTCACGAAGTGCCAGCCAGCATCCCAGGCGTACTTCGGGTCTGAAGGCCTGAAGAGCGTGTGCACAGAGACGCTGCGCCCTGCAAATCCCGCAAATTCCGGAGCGCTATATTCATTGGTGCTTTTCTCATATTCGTTCTCCAGTGAGGCGTACGCCATTCAATACATGAACAGCACCACAGTGGCGCTGAACACGACCGCATGGCCTGCCGGGTACACTTTCTTCGGTAATACATCATCGTACAACGGCATAAGCATATACTATTCAACGATAACGTACATGTCTCCCAGCCCATTGAAGAAAGTAATTACTATATATGCGGTTGACAAGAGCATGATATTTGGCGTCTCGGCACTCATTTCGCCGAACGCCACACTTGCTCAGGGGCAGAACACAACCAGTTCCATACTGTACTATGAGCTGAGAAGCATGGGCGCCCTGCATGAATAATGGCAAGAAAAAAGAGGCCTGGCCTCTGTACGCGCTTTCCGTGTCAATTGTCGTAGCCGTGATTGCGGTGATGCTGCTGTATTTCATTCAGAGCGGTAAGCCTACTGTTGGCGTGCAGCAAAGCGGGCAGCCCATACCTGCGAACGAGAACCTAACTGCTGCAGAAATAGAGGGGTACCTCAATGGCTTCAACCTTCCTACAGGCCTCGCATATTATCCGCAGCCTGCGGCGCCCGACACCCTGTGCCCTATGGTGCAGTACTATAAGTGGTACATCCAAAAAGGCATGAGTTCCCCCTACTCCACCGTGAACGAGAGCCTAATAAATATGAGTGAGCCGTTCGCAGAGTATTTGATAATATATGTAGTCAACAGCTCTTATCTTCCGGACTATAAGAAAGGCATAGCGCAAGGCAACATGACAGCATGCGATCCGTACCACGTGCAGCTTGATACAAACTCCACGTTCACGCACGTACCCGCCAATTTCTCAACCACTTCCGGATATATGTGGGAATACTCCAATTTCACTCCAGCAGGGCTTGCCATGACATCCACCACATTTACCGGCAACGATCCAAACATAGAATGGTATCACTCCGTAGCGTTCTACAGGAATGTAGAGGTCAGCGTGGGCTTCTGGGGGTTTGCAGGTCATATGCACGCAGGTGACATATTCAGCTATACGAATGCCACTTTGGAATCGCTTGAGCAGTATTTTGGGTGAGCCGCCCACCATAGCGATAAAATTATAAGGGTTCCCAGAGAAAGAAGAAAAGCAGTGGTGGAGACATGTATAATATAAAGGGTAGTCAATCAGGCAATCAGGCCGTGCCCGATTCACTTGGTATGCCCAATCCTATGTCTGGCCCTGTCCCTGTGATAGCGCCTGCCGCGCCGGCGCCATCCCCGCAAACTGCGCCAGAAGAGGTGAAAATTCCGTCTAAGCACCACGCATTCGCGTATGTCTTATCAATAATAATTATTGCAGCCTTGGTCGCAATACTGTATTTCTACTCATTACACGTCAGTTCCGGGCAGCATGGTAGTACCACAGTACCGTCGTACACCACCTCAGCGGGCTCTACAATCAACCAATCTTCTATTCCGCCAAATGCAACATCCACATCCGCATTCCTTAGCAAATATAATTTAACTGCTCAGTTGCCGGCCATGGCGATGACTGATGTTTTCACCAATGCATCTGGCTCGTGCAACTACTATGCATTGGCTAAGTGGTACCAGAGCAAGTATATACCTAACCCGCCAATAACTGCAGTTAACTATTCGGCGTTGAACGATAGCACTCCGTTCGCCGAATACGCTTCCATCTACATTCCTGCCTTCCAGCCTAGCAGCAACTCGCGCTGCGCAAGCCTTCGCGGCCCGCAAAGCGTATACTCGCTGAAGAATGAGTCGGAGAGCTTCTCGGAGCATAACACTACGGTTAGCGGTATAACTATGTCGGTCGTGCAGATAGACAATCTCACTCAGCAGGGACTTAATGCCACCGCAACGTACTATACGGGACCTAAACCATCGATAAGCTGGTATGTGACATACGTGTATTACGGCAATACAATAATCTCGCTCGGGCAGTGGGGTTTCACCGGTCACATGAATGCGACACTGCTGGTTGCCCAGACCGCTAGCCTTACACTTGCGTACGAATCCTACAAGTGAATCCCGCAAGTACAAGTCTACAAGTACAAAAAAAGCACAAGCAGCTGCTGTTTATCTGCGCTTACACCTGCGAATAATATACTTCGCCGTCATATGTGCCGGCCACACATAAAATGTATGGCTTGCCTGAAGTAAGGAGTGCGCAGCTGCCTTCGAATGTGTCTCTCGGGAAATCCGTGTTGCGCATCCAGCTTATCTTATTTTCGCTTACTTGTCCGGTATAGGTGCTTGCTATACCTGTCGCATAACTGAATCCACCAATGCATGTTATTGTAGTGCCATACGGCACGCAGCTCTCCATTGTTATATTCATAGGATAGCTTGTAGCCTGTGTCCATCCGGCACCTGCTGTCGTGTTGAGGCTGTATACCCTGTCGGAGAATCCATTGCTGCTGGTATAACCACCTATGCAATATATGCTGTCACCTATTGGGACGCAAGACACGTGCGTGGCGTTCATAGGGTAGGATGGTCCATTCGTCCATTCCCCACCCCCTGAC
Organism: Microcaldota archaeon; assembly: GCA_027365215.1. Classification (GTDB taxonomy): domain Archaea; phylum Micrarchaeota; class Micrarchaeia; order Micrarchaeales; family Micrarchaeaceae; genus JAMCYG01. The sequence goes on along the minus strand of DAHXNT010000034.1, from coordinate 3,930 downwards.
GCGCTGACATTGGCGAAATATACATGGTTTGTAGGGGTGCCGCCGTAGCTCTCCTCGCCTCCAACGCAATATATCCTGTTTGACAGCCCTGTGCATGAAGAGCCGTAAGAGTCCACAGGGTATGGATCGCCCGCAATCCATCGGAACGATGCAGCAGATGCATTGTAGTCTGCATAGTAAACTGCGTTGCTTACCTTATATGAAGGATATGTCCCTCCCACGCATACTGCCATATTTCCTTCCGAAGAGCACGCCTGCCCTATCACGTCCAGCGGGTAATATCCATAGCTGCGCCATGTCGGGGCGCTCTGGCCGATTGATATGCCGAAATTCTCCCCCGCAAAGTTGCCCCCTATACAATATGCCTCGGCTCCCCATGGCAAGCATTGCTCGTAGGTCACCGGTATCGTATAGTTCGGAAGGCGCACCCACAGGAGCGCGGCAGGTGCGGCCTGGGGCACGCCCTGCGCCCTTATCTCGGCATTGGGTGCCAAAGCCGTTATAGCTACGTATATCATCACTGCAGCAATTACCGCTGCGAACAGGTATACAAGTGCAATTTTCCACATTACCGTATTACACCTATTCTTCGCCAGATATTCTTATGACACGGAACAGAAATAAAGCCATTCCTGTTTACCTTGGCTGCAGGGCAACGTATAAATAAATCCGACGCACAATGGTTACCATGCAGAAGAGAGGCATAGTCAGGAATGCCATGAAGATACTCGACTCACGCGGCTTCGAGAGCGTGCAGCTCGAGAGCGTCAGGTCATGCTTTGACGTGGTGGCCAGAAGGAAGGGAACCATGCTGATGCTGAAGATCGTGGAGAACATAGACTCGATAGACGCGAAGACCGCCGGTTCTGTTGAGCAGCTTAACAGTTTCTTCGGCACGAGCGCCTTTGCGGTAGGCAACGTTTACAAGGGCAGCAGGCTCCAGGAAGGAATCGCATTCAGCAGGCACGGCATAAGCTGCATATCCATGAGCACAATGGAGCACATGATAGACGGCGAGCAGCCCGTGAGCGCAGAAAGGTTCATAAGTGCGAAATACAGGATAGACGGGCCCGCGCTCAAGGAGGAGAGAAGGAGGTCAGGCGCAAGCATTGGCGAACTATCCGATTCTACTGGCATATCAAGGGACAGCATATACAGGTACGAGAGACACAGCCCGTACGTTTCGCTGTCCAACTGGAACAGGCTCGAGAAGTTCTTCAACGGCAGGCTAAAGCGTCTCAGGGACACCGCAAAAACAGGTCCAACTCCAGATGTGCGCGGCGCGGTGCCGCGGGACGGCAGGATAAGCATGGTCGAGATGGATTCGGGCCCGTTCAAGATGATAGGTAAGATGAGGTTCAGGTACGAGGCCGGCCAGATAACCGACAGGAGGACCTCGCGCAAGCGCGCCGAGGTCTACGGCAAGATACACGAGCTCACCGGAAGGGACTTCCCATTCTTCATATCGGACAAGGCGTCCGTCCAGAACGTGTTCGGCATACCTGTGATGCGCAGGCACGAGCTCGAGTCGATATCAGAAGAGAAGGAGCTGAAGGAAAAGCTTACCGAGCGCTCCACTACCTACTGAGCGCGCTTACTTCTCTATCCCTGCCTTGCGGCTCAGTAGACGACCAGCAGTATCAGGTTCCCGAACAGCAGCGAAGCTATCACGCCCGCGAATATCGGCAGCGCAAGAGGCATAGCATTGACATATACCGGAAATCTTGTTTCTGGAAACTCGCGCCGCAGCTCCTTTATGAGCGTAGTGGTGGCGAGCCTTCCGAACCCATGCACCTTCCTGGTGACGCTATTCTCAAGTGCCTTGTCCATCATGTTGATTGCTATCATGTCGCCTTCCTCCATGCGCCCTGGCTTTATCTCGCTTACCATCGCCACGGCTATCGGCCTGTTGAACGCCGCTATAAGGAAAGAGCCCACCAGAAGGACCAGCATGACCGCTATGCCGTATGCGCTTATGTGCACTGTGATGGCCATCGAAAGCATGAGAATCACATAAGCCAAGGAAAACAGCGTGCCCTTGAAGATGTCGGCCTTCTTCACCATGGAGAGAAGCGGCCTTTTTGCGATCCTCCTCGCCCTAGGCAAGTAGTATACAGAGGCGAAAACTAGCGCCGAGATTCCCGTGCCTACGAACACCGTGAGCGCGAAAGGCAGCCCCAGCTGGGGCACACTGCCGAGAAGGGCTGGCACATTCTGTATGGGCAGCATCATGGATATGGCAGCGAACTCTATCACATCTGCAGCGCCGAGCTGCCCAATCCTGTATACGAAATACCCTAACCCTAGTATTGCGACCGCGATGAGCGCGCTTATGCCTATTTCGTAGAAGTTGAACAGCAGCAAAGTGAGTAGCATTCCGTACGCCAGCGTGGCGTATGCCACGATGTTCGGTATATTCCTCCTGTTGAAAAGATCGAAAAGCATGTATACGAGTGCGACTACCGCGACGCTTGCGAGCCTGAGCAGTAGGAAATCAGCCATAATTTTACCTCGGCAAGAAGAAATATATAAACAAAACAATTAATAGGTATTGCCACAAAGAAAGTTAATACGCGCACGGCGACGTGATACGATGCTCGATTACAAGGCCATTGAAAAGAAATGGCGCGGTAAGTGGGAAGAGGCGAAGATATTCGAGGCCGAGCCAGAAGAGGGCCGCGAAGGCATGCTGGTCACTGCCGCATGGCCGTACATAAATGCGCCGCAGCACATAGGCCACCTGAGGACATACGGCACCGCTGATACATATGCAAGGTACATGCGCATGCGCGGCCGCAACGTTCTCTTTCCGATGGGCATACACGCTACGGGCACGCCTGTCATCGCCTTCTCTAAGAGGATCGCCGCGAACGACCCGGAGATATTCGAAGAACTGGGCATATTTCACATCCCCGAGGAGGACATAAGGAGAATGGTAGACCCGAAGGTCATACTTGACTATTTTACCCCGCTTACGTTGGAGAGCATGAAAATGGCCGGGTACAGCGTCGATTGGCGAAGGATGTATACCTCCATAGAGCCGATATACTCCAAGATGGTTGAGTGGCAGTTCGCCAAGCTTAAGGAGAAGGGCTACCTCGTGACGGGGAAGCATCCCGTGGGCTGGTGCACCAACGAGGGCAATGCCGTGGGGCAGCACGACACGCTGCACAGCGTGCAGCCGGAAATAGAGGCACTTGCTGCGGTGAAGTTCAAGGATTCCGCGAGCGACGTCTCATTCCTCTGCACTACCTACAGGCCAGAAACGCTGTTCGCAGCCACCAACATATTCATCAACAAAGGCGCCAAGTACATTATAGCAGAGATAGAAGGCTCGAAATACTACATATCCGAAGGCTCCTTGAAAGCGCTGTCGTACCAGATGGACGTCAGGAAGATAGGCGACGTATCCGCGGAGGAGCTGCTTATGAAGAGCGCGATCAACCCGCTCACAAAGGAAAGCATGCCTGTGCTTCCAGGATTCTTCGTTAAGCCGGACATGGGCACGGGAGTGGTTATGTCCGTGCCGTCGCACGCTCCGTACGACTATGCGGCATTGGAGAGGCTGAAGAAGGAAGGCTACAGCGTGCCGCAGATGCAGTACAGAAGCGTAATAACTATAGAGGGAACAAACGCCGGCGAGTCAAAGGTTCCGGCACTGGCATACATAGAGGCGGCAGGCGGCTCGGCCGAAGCGTCTGACGAGATACTCGAAGAGGCAACGAAGAAGCTGTACAAAGACGAATCGCACAAGGGCGTAATGACCGTAGACGAGTACAAGGGCATGAAGGAGAGCGAGGCGCGCGACAGGATAAAGGAGAAGTTGATAGCATCGAATGATGCAATCGAGATGTATGCACTCACGAACGACGAACCGGTCATCTGCCAGTGCGGCACTCCGGCCATTGTAAAGGTTGTCACGGATCAGTG